>JBGPVT010000001.1:0-30743 GCA_041491825.1 Xanthobacteraceae bacterium
AATTCCTGATCGGAGCCCGGCGTGGCTGAGAGCGAGCGCGTCGTTATCGACCACATCGGCCATCAGGGCGACGGCGTCGCGATCATCGGCGGCGGCCAGCAGGTATATATTCCTTACACCTTGCCGGGCGAGACCGTCACCTTTTCGCGCACCGGCACCGGAGAGAGGGGGGCTCTGCGCGAAAATGTCTCGTTTTCGGCCGACCGCATCGCCCCCATCTGCCGCCATTTCGGCGTCTGCGGCGGCTGCGCCTTGCAGCACTGGCGGCAAGAAAATTATCGCGCCTGGAAACGCGATCTCGTTATTGCCGCGCTCGCGCATGAGGGCGTCACAGCGCCGGTCGGCGATCTCGTCGATGCTCATGGCGAGGGCCGCCGCCGCATCGTCTTGCACGCGCGGCGAACGCGCGCAGGCATGACGGTGGGCTTCATGGCGCACCGCTCGCATACGGTGGTGGCGATCGACATTTGCCCGGTGCTCGCGCCCGCGCTCGCGCGCGCCTTCGCGATCGCAGCGCGCATCGCCGTGGAGCTCGCGACGAAGGAGAAGCCGCTCGATCTGCAATTCACCACGACCGAAGGCGGCCTCGACGTCGACGTGCGGGGCTCCGGCCCGCTCGCTGCCGCTGCGCGTTCGTCGCTCGCGAGGATCGCCGCCGAAGAGCGGCTCGCCCGCCTCACGCGCCATGGGGAAATCGTGGCGCAGCTCGCGGAGCCTGTATTGCGGATCGGGGGCGCGCGCGTGGTGCTGCCGCCGGGCGCGTTTTTGCAGGCGACCGCGGCGGGCGAAAATGCGCTCGCGGCCATCGTTCACGAAGCGGCGCTAAAGGCTTCGAAGATCGCCGATTTGTTTTGCGGCGTCGGTACCTTCGCGCTCCGGCTCGCTACGAGCGCGCGCGTCCTTGCGATCGATAGCGATGAGACGGCTATCAGTGCGCTCGCCCGCGCGGCGAAAGCACCGGGCCTGAAGCCGCTCGAAGCGGTTCACCGCGATCTGTTTCGCCGTCCGCTCGCGGCCGCGGAACTCAAGGACTTCGACGCCGTGGTGCTCGATCCGCCGCGTCAGGGCGCGGAAGCAGAATGCCGCGCGCTGGCGCGCGGCGCCGTGCCGCGGCTGATTTACGTTTCCTGCAATCCGGCGAGCTTTTCGCGTGACGCGCGGATTCTATGCGCGGGCGGCTATCGATTGGTGCGCGTGACGCCCGTCGACCAGTTCCGCTACTCGGCGCATGTGGAACTCGTGGGCGTCTTCGACCGCTAGAGCATGATCCCGAAAAGTGGGAACCGGTTTTCGGAAAAGATCATGCTCCTAAAGAGACAATGTTCTAGTTTGGGAAGCCCCAGCGCTGCTGCCACATCTGCTCGCCGATGGTGCACGAAACGCGCGGCGGGCTCACGGCCGGAATGACGCGCGCGTCCTCGCGCGAAGGCGTCTTGCCCGCGACTTCGAGCAGAAGCTTCTTGCGGATCGCCTCGACGAACTGCGCGCGCGCCCGCGCGGGGACGACAAAGGCGCCCGGCCCGCCGATCACGCAATCCTCGTAATAATGGTCGAGATCGGGAATATCGAGAAAGGACATGTTCGGCTCCTTCAACATGATCGGCAGGCCGTTGATGGTGATGCCTTTCGCCAGCACCTCGTCGCGCGTCGCCTCGATCAGCGGGCCCTGATTGTTGGTGCCGTCGCCGGAAACGTCGATCACGCGCCGGAGGCCCTTGAACGGACTTTGCTCGAAGAGACCGGTGACGAAGATCAGCGCGCCCGAAATCGAGGTGCGCGAGGCGCGCCGGATGGGTGCCGCGTTCAAGGTCTGCACGAAGGCGCCGGCGGCCTCCGGCCCGTCGATCACCTGCCAGGGCACGATGATTTTCTGTTCGTTGACGCCCGCCCATTCGACATAGGAGACGGAGATGCGGCCGTTCGGCCCCTTGCGGACGGCGTCGATGAAATCGCGCGAGGAAATCGCGTCGATATAGCCTTCGCGCTGCAAGGCCTGCTCGTCGGGGTCCATGGAATAGGAGACGTCGACCGCGATCACGAGCTCGACGTCGACCGCCTCGCGCTTGTCCGATTGCGAATGCGCGGCGGCGATGATTGCGAGGCCGACGGCGCCGGCCGCGAAAAGCCGAACAACAGACCGAACCATAAAAATGCTCCGGTTCGCCCCCGGCCGCAAGGCTGTCATTCCTTCGCGGCGCGACCAAGGCGAAAACGGGAAGCTTTTCTCCGGATCAGCTGTCGAGCGTTTCGGTCGCCACGATCTCGATGCCGAAGCCCGAGAGGCCGACATAGGTCCGCTCGCGCGAGGCGAGAAGCCGGATCGAGGAAATGCCAAGGTCGCGCAGGATTTGCGCCCCGAGACCGATCTCGCGCCACTGACGCTCGCGCGCCGCCGCTGTCGAGGATGTCTGCTCGCGGTCCGGTACCGTCACCGGCACGCCGGCGGTCCCGTCGCGCAGATACACAAGCACGCCGCGGCCGTCTTGCTTGAAGCGGGCGAGCGAGCGATGGATCGACTTGCCGTCGCCGAACACGTCGCTCACCACATTGGCGCGATGGAGCCGCGCGAGAATGTTCTTGCCGTCGCCGATCTTGCCGTAGACGAAAGCCATGTGGTGCACGGCGTCGAACGGGGTCACGAAAGCATAGCCGTTAAGCTCGCCGATCTCGCTCTTCACCGGGAAGGTCGCGACGCGCTCGACGAGCTTCTCGCGCGCCTGCCGCCAGGCGATGAGGTCGGCGATCGAGATTTGCGCGAGCTTGTGCTGCTTCGCGAAGGTGGCGACTTCGGCGCCGCGTTTGACGGTTCCGTCGTCGTTCACGAGCTCGGCGAGGACGCCCGCCGGCGGCAGTCCCGCGAGCCGGCAGAGATCGACGCAAGCCTCGGTGTGGCCCGAGCGCATCAAGACGCCGCCCTCGCGCGCGATCAGCGGAAAGACGTGGCCGGGGCGGACGAAATCGGACGCGCCCATGTTGGGGTTGGCGAGCGCGCGCGCCGTGTTGCAGCGCTCCTCGCCTGAAATGCCGGTGGTCAGGCCGTGCTTGACGTCGACCGATACGGTGAAGGCGGTGCCGAGCGGCGCGTCGTTGGCGGAGACCATCGGGTCGAGATGCAGCCGCCGCGCCTGTTCGAGCGAGAGCGGCGCGCAGACGATGCCCGAGGTGTGGCGGATGATGAACGCCATCTTCTCGGGCGTGCAGAGCGAGCCCGCGACGAAGAGATCGCCCTCATTCTCGCGGTCGTCGTCGTCGGTGACGACGACGATCTCGCCACGCGCGAAGGCGGCGATTGTCTGCTCGATCTGGCCTTGCGTGCGGTCGTCCATGGCGGCGATCTTACGCCTTCACGAACGGCCAATCGACTGGCTCACCGACCTGGCCGCGATGGCGGAGATATTGGTCGGCGACGACGCAGGCGACCATCGCCTCGCCGATCGGCACCGCACGGATACCGACGCAGGGGTCGTGGCGGCCCTTGGTCGAAACCTCGGTCTCGCGGCCGTAACGGTCGACCGTTTTGCGCGCGGTAAGAATGGACGAAGTAGGCTTTACCGCGAAGCGCGCGACGACCGGCGCCCCGGTCGAAATACCGCCGAGAATCCCGCCGGCGTGATTGGAGAGGAACTTGGGCTTGCCGTCATTGCTCATGCGCATTTCGTCGGCATTCTCCTCGCCGGTGAGCAGCGCCGCGCCGAAGCCCGCGCCGATTTCAACGCCTTTGACCGCATTGATGCCCATCAGCGCGCCCGCGAGTTCCGCGTCGAGCTTGCCATAGACGGGGCTTCCCAGCCCCGGCGGCACGCCCTCGGCGACCACCTCGATCACGGCGCCGATCGAGGAGCCTTTCTTGCGGATGCCGTCGAGATAATCTTCCATTTTTTTCGCGGCCTTCGCGTCCGGACAGAAGAACGGATTGCGCGCTATTTCGTCCCAATTCCATTCGTTGCGGTCGATCTCGATTTCGCCCATCCGCACCAGCGCACCGCGCACCTTCATGCTTGGCACGATCTTGCGCGCGACGGCGCCCGCCGCCACGCGTGCCGCCGTCTCGCGTGCCGAGGCGCGGCCCGAGCCGCGCGGATCGCGCAGCCCATACTTCACGTCATAGGTATAATCGGCATGACCCGGACGGTAGGTCTCGGCGATCGCGTCATAATCCTTCGAGCGCGCGTCCACATTGTCGATCACAAGCGCGATCGGCGTGCCGAGCGTTATCTCCGTGCCGCTCGCCGGATCGGTGAAGGTGCCCGAAAGAATGCGCACCTCATCCGGCTCGCGCCGCTGCGTCACGAATTTGCTCTGGCCCGGGCGGCGGCGATCGAGATCGCGCTGGATGTCGGCGGCGGACAACGGAATCCGCGGCGGGCAACCGTCGACGACGCAGCCGATCGCGACCCCGTGGCTCTCGCCGAAGGTCGTGACCCGGAACATGTGGCCGAAGGTGTTGAACGACATCGAATGCTCGCCAGCCGGAACGCGGGCTCAGGTTGTACGAGCGGCGCTCCTGAGGGTCAAACCGCGGCGTTAACGCACGCTGATGAAAATCTCTTCTTCCAGAATTGCCGCATCGGTGGCGGGCGGCATTGGTGCGAACTTCACGCGCAGGCGTACGCGGTCGCTGCCGCGAAAGCCCGCCACCGGGCGGTAATAGACGGCAATGGCGTCGATGAACTTGCCGAGGCAGAGATGGTCCCGCCGCGCGAGGCCGGAGCGCTCGGCGACGATCCGCACGAACTTGTCGGTGAGCGTGCCGTAGGATGGGCGTTCCGCAACCTCGATTTCGGGCTCCGGCCCCGCCTTGCATGTTTCGTCCGGCGCGCCGTAGCTCGCGATCCGCGCCTCGCGCCCGGCCGATACATAGACGCTGCGTTGCTCGCGGCGATCGAGGCCAAACGACGGAGTGGCGGCCGCGATCGCGAAGAGCCCCGCCGCCACGAGTTTCAAAATTCCGCGCGGCATGGACGCGTTCCGATTTCGAGTTTCGTCAATCGTCGTTCGTCGCGACGCTCACATCCGGGGCGTCGGGATGCTTCATGCCGATGATATGGTAGCCGGCGTCGATATGCTGAACTTCGCCGGTGACGCCGCGCGAAAGATCGGACAGAAAATAGAGCGCGCAATCGCCCACCTCCTCGATCGTGACCGTGCGCCTGAGCGGCGAGTTCAATTCGTTCCATTTCAGAATGTAGCGGAAGTCGCCGATGCCGGAGGCCGCGAGCGTCTTGATCGGCCCCGCCGAGATCGCGTTGACGCGGATGTTCTTCGAACCGAGATCTGCGGCAAGATATTTCACGCTCGCCTCGAGCGCGGCCTTGGCGACGCCCATGACATTGTAGTGCGGAATCCATTTCTCGGCGCCGTAATAGGTGAGCGTGAGCAGCGAGCCGCCTTGCGGCATCCGCTTCTCCGCGCGCTGCGCGATCGCGGTGAAGGAGTAGCAGGAGATGAGAAGCGTCTTGTTGAAGTTATCGGCGCTGGTGTCGACGTAGCGGCCGTTGAGTTCGTTCTTGTCGGAAAAGGCGATGGCGTGGACGACGAAATCGAGCGGCCCGAGCACCCGGTCGCATTCGGCGAACACCGCGTCGATGGTCGCGGGCTCCGTCACGTCGCAATGGCCGATGACCTTGGCGGAGAGCTCCGCGGCGAGCGGCTCGACGCGCTTCTTGAGCGCATCCCCCTGATAGGTGAGGGCAAGCGCCGCGCCCTCGCGGGCGCAGGCCTTGGCGATCCCCCAGGCGATCGAGCGGTTGTTGGCAATCCCCATGATGAGACCGCGCTTGCCCCGCATCAGGCCGCCTGTTTCCGCCACGAAGCCCTCTTGCCGCTGGAAGCCTTAGGAATCGCGGCCTCCTATGGCATGCACGCCTGGGTCCTTCAAGCGAAAGCGGAATAATCGAATGGCGCTCGCGTTCTTTTGCGGGAGGGGTCAAAATGGCCGCGCTGAGCTACGCCATGGAGTCCGCCATGTCCGCAGTGCGCCGCGGCCTTGAGCCCCTGATTCCCGCGCTTCGGCGCTTCGCCCGCGCGCTCGCGCGCGACGCGGAGATCGCCGACGATCTTGTTCAGGACACGCTCGTGCGCGCGCTCAGGGCCGAGCACCTCTTTCACGGCGGCGATCTCAGGACATGGCTGTTCACCATTTTGCTCAACCTCGACCGCAACCGCCGGCGCGGGCTCGCACGGCGGCCCGTGCTCGCGGTGATCGAGGAATTCGAGCCCCCGGGCGCGCCGGGAAGCGACGGCTCCGGGCGCGATATCCAACGCGGGCTTGCGCTTCTTCCGGCCGAGCAGCGCGAAGTGTTGCTTCTGGTCACGCTCGAAGGCATGAGCTACCGCGAGGCGGCGGAGACGCAGGGCGTGCCGATCGGAACCATCATGTCGCGCCTGTCGCGGGCGCGCACCGCCTTGCGCGCGCATCTCGATGAAGAGCGCCCGCCCCTTCGCCGGGTGCAATGAAAGAGCATCGATGACGCATCGCGAACCGCCGATCACCGACGAGGAACTCCACGCTTATGTCGACGGTCTGTTGCCGTCGGACCGCGTCGGCGCGGTCGAGGAATATCTCGCGGCCCATCCCGATACGGCGAGCCGCGTCGCCGCCTGGCGCGCGCAGGCGGCGATGATCCGCGACAAATGGGGAATGATCGCGGAGGAAAAGGTGCCCGAGCGATTGCAGCCCGACCGCATCGCCATGCGGACGCGGGGGTTAGGCCGCAAGCTCGCGGCCGCCGCCACCGTCGCCTTCGTGATCGGTGCGACGGCGGGCTGGTTCGGCCGCGATTTTGTGCTCGGCGGCCGCAATGCCGAAATCGCCCGTGTGCTCGCCGACGCCGCGATCGAAGCGCATCGGATCTATGTTGCGGAGGTGCGCCACCCGATCGAGGTGCGGGCGGAAGAGGCGCATCTCGTGCCCTGGCTGTCGCGCCGGGTCGGGCAGCCTTTGAAGGCGCCTGATCTCGCGCCCGAAGGGCTGAAGTTGCTCGGCGGCCGTCTGCTCTCCGGGCCGCGGGGCGTCGCCACCGCGTTCTTTATGTACGAAGGTGGCGCCGGCGAGCGGGTGACGCTGACGACCGCGCGGGCCATGCGCGAAGGCGAGACGGCGTTCCAATGGCGTGCGACCGGCGATATCGGCGCGGTTGCCTGGATCGAAGGCGGTCTCGCCTTCGTGGTCGCGGGCCCCGCCGAGCGCGAGCGGCTCGATCGCGTCGCGCGCCGCGTGTTCGACGCCTACGAGGTCGCCTCGAACGAGAAGAAATAAGCTTATTTTCGCTCGCGGCGCTTTTGCATCAATGCTTCGAGCGCGGGATCGGGCGCGCCGAGGTCGATCTCGACGGTCGCCAAGAGGTCGCCTGCGCCGCCCTCCTTCTTTGGCAATCCCTTGCCCTTGAGCCGGAAGGTGCGTCCGCCGGACGTTCCCGGCGGAATCTTGAGTTCGACCGCGCCATCGAGCGTGGGAACGCGTGCCGTTCCGCCGAGCACGGCGTCTTCCAGCGGAATCAAGATTTCGGCGCGCAAGTCCGCCCCCTCGGACTTGAGCGAGGGATGCGGCGCGATCCGCACGGTGACGATGGCGTCGCCCGCCGGGCCGCCGGCCGAAAGACCCTGGCCGCGCAGCCGTACCGACTGCCCGTCATGGATTCCCGCCGGAACCGTCACCTCGATTTCCTTGCCGGTCGCAAGCCGCACGCGCTTCTTGGCGCCGCGCGCGGCTTCGGCGAGCGATATCGTGAGCGAGGCGGCGATGTCCGAGCCGCGCGGCGACGTTTCGGTCGCGAAGTCTTCAAATACGCCGCCTTGCGAACGTGCGCCGCCGAAGCCGCCGAACATCTGGCCGAGAATATCCTCGAAGCCGCCGCTTCGGCCGCCGCGGCCCGGGCGACGCTGAAAGCCTTCCGGCCCGAAGCTGAAGCTTTCGAAGATCGTCTCGCCGGGCCCGCCCTGAGACCCGCCCGCGCCCGGTCCGCCGCCGAAGCCGGAAAATCCCTGGAAACGCGGTTTGCCCTCGGCGTCGATCTCGCCGCGGTCGAACTGCACGCGCTTTTTGTCGTCGCCGAGAATCTCGTAGGCGGTGTTCAATTCCGAAAAGCGGGCCTGCGCCTTGGGATCGTTCTTGTTCGAATCCGGATGATGGCGCTTGGCGAGACGCCGAAACGCCTTCTTGATCTCGGCGGCGTCCGCCTTCTTCGAGACGCCGAGCACTTCATAGGGATCGCGCGCCACAACAACCTCCGCAGCCAGCCGCCTTATGTGGGTTCAAACCGGCGCGAACGCAAATGCAATAATAGCGCGGATCAGGACTTCTGCAGCGGCCGCGTCGTCATCACGTCCCAATTGCCGCGATGGATGCGGCAGGCCGTGCCCTCGTACCAGCTCTCGCGGCCGTCGCGCACGCCGCCGACGATGAAATTGCGGCAAGGAAAGCCGTCCTTCTCGTAAATCGCGGCGACCGGGGTGACCGTGCCGCGGGCGCCCGTCGTCGGATTTTCCCACGGCTGGCTCGCGCCCGCTTCGCCGCGGCCGAGCACTTCGCGGAGCGCGGATTTGGCGATCGCCCAGTCGATCGGCGACAGCGCCCCTTTCGCGCTGGCGGCCGCCGCCGGCTGCAGCGGCAGCGAGCCGGTGATGTCGCTATCGGCCTTGCCGGCCTTGTCGGCCCCTGAGTCGAAGGCGGCGCCGGTGCTGGCGCTCGGTGGGCTCTTGTCGCCGTCCTTTTCGCCCAGCAGCGAGGGAAAGGACATGCTGCAGCCCGCCATCGCCACGGCGAGGGCGAGTGCTAAAATGTTCCGCGGCGCGCCAAAGACGGCCGATCCGTGATATGCAGAGCGCGCATTCGAGCCCTTGCAGACAGTCCCGCTGACGAACACCTGAACCACCCATGGCGAGCAAACAGGGCATGGAACACCTGACAGGGTTAACTTTCGGTGACTTGCCGGAAACCGGCGATCCGTTCGGCCTGTTCGCACGCTGGATGCAGGAAGCGTTCACAAGCGAGCCGCGCGACGCCGACGCCGCCGCACTTGCCACCGTCGACTCCGCGGAGCTGCCGGATGTGCGCATCGTGCTGGTGAAGAAATTCGACGAGCACGGCTTCGTCTTCTTCACCAATTCCGAAAGCGTGAAGGGGAGCGAGCTCGCAGGCAACCCGAAGGCGGCGCTCGTCTGGCACTGGAAGTCGCTGAACCGCCAGGTGCGGGTGCGCGGAACGGTGGAGCGGATTTCGGAGCAGGAATCCGACGATTACTTCGCGAGCCGCCCGCGCGGCGCGCAGGTCGGCGCCTGGGCGAGCCGGCAGTCGCGGCCGCTCGAAAGCCGAAGCGATTTGGAAGCCGCGGTCGCGCGCTACGAGAATAAATACGCGGAGAAGGTGCCGCGCCCGCCCTACTGGACCGGTTATCGCATCGCGCCGCTTGCGATCGAATTCTGGGTCGATCGCCCGTTCCGGCTGCACGATCGGCTCGTCTTCACGCGCGCAGCACCCGGCAAGCCTTGGGCGCGGGAGCGGCTTTACCCTTGAAGGCGCCGGGCTAGTGCCCCGAATCCGAAGTTCGCACACAGGGTGCCGCAAGGATGGTTGCGAACTTCGGGCTCAAAGGGACACTAGAGCCACTTCTTCCATTTGAAGTAGAGATAAGGCGCGATCGCCGCGACGATCATCAGGATCAGCGCCAGCGGATAGCCGGCGACCCATTCGAGCTCCGGCATGTGCCTGAAGTTCATGCCGTAAATCGAGGCGATCAGCGTCGGCGGCATCATCACGACCGCGACCACCGAGAAAATCTTGATGACGTTGTTCTGCTCCATGCTCACCATGCCGACCACCGCGTCGAGCAGGAACTGGATCTTGTTGATCAGGAAGCTTGCGTGGTCGGTGAGCGATTGCACGTCGCGCGCCATGCTTCTCACCTGCGCGCGCTGTTCCTTCGCGAGCTTGATATTGTCGGCCTCGTTCGCGAGAAAGAGGACGAGCCGGCCGATCGAAACGAGGCTTTCGCGCGTTTTCGAGGTGAGGTCGCCCTTGCGGCCGATCGTTCGAAGGATCGTCTGATATCCCTGGTCGGGATCGTCGCGCGCCGCCCGGCCCTCGAAGATCCGCCGCGATACCTGGTCTACCTCCGTGCCCACGCGTTCGAGGATATCGGCGGAGCGGTCAATCACCGCATCCAAGAGCTCGATCAGAACGCTTTCCCCGGTGACGCCTTGCGGACAAGCGCGTGCGAGTTTCGCCGTCACCCGCGCGAAAGGACGCGGTTCGTCGTAGCGGACGGTGACGAGCTTCCCGTTCGTGAGAATGAAGGTGACGACCGCGGTCTTTGGCCTATCCGTCTCGGCGTCATAGACCAGGGTGGCGGTCATGTAGCGCGCGCCGCTCTCGATATAGAGCCGGCTCGACGGCTCGATCTCGGCCATTTCCTCGCGCGTCGGGATGTCGAGGCCGAGCTTGTCCTCCACCAGGCGCTCTTCTGCCGGCGTCGGTGAGACGAGGTCGAGCCAAACCGCACCTTCGAGCAGCGCGGCGTCGGCCTCGACGGCCATGCGCTCGAGAGAGCTTCCACGCAGATTATAGGCAAAGAGCATCGGGCGAACCCCGGAACGGACTTCGTTCCCTAGCGCGCGCTCATGCTTCCGTCCACGATGCCCGGCATTGCGGCACGGTCTTGCGACGATGAATGAGGAGGAGCTTAGAAGGCGCTTTCGCGCCCGATCCTTCAGCCGAGCAAGAGCTCGAGGTCGCGGATCGTCAGGACCTTCGGCGCGGCCGGGGCGTAGGCATGGTTCTTCTGCGCGCCGACATAGGGCAGTGCTGCGGCAATGGCGGAGATTCCGATTTCTCGGTACTGCTGACCCAAATCCGCACGGCCGGGCGTCCTCGTTTCGGGACTGCCGGCGTCTCTTTCATTCGACATTTCTTTCCCCCTCGATAACTGTCCGCAAATCAGCGTTCGAGCGTTTCTAGCGTCGGTGTAAGGCGCTTTTTTGCAGCAATCACGGCCATTTAAGGCCGGTTTCAAAAAATTATTGTCGATGCCGCGCTAACGGGCATGCCGAAAACTTCCCGAAATATAGGCATTAACCTATCGATGTAGGCTGCTGCATTTCTGCAACAGGTTTTTGCAATGCGACGGATGAGGCGTTTGACCGCTTCCAAAGACGGTCGACTTTGCGGTAGTTCAAGGGATCCGCTGGGTCACCGGGGGGCCGGAGAGACAGGGACGTTCACGACTATGCCGTTGAAGAAGCTCGCTTTCGTCGCAATCGCCCTCGCTTTGGGAGGCTGCCTTTCCGACACGCTCGATCCGACCCCGGATTCGGCGCTGAAGCCGCGCGACAAGAAACTGCTCGCAAGCGCGCCCTATCTCAACGCCAAACCCGGCGAAGGTTGGCTCCGCCACATGGTCGAATACTCCGGCAAGGAAAAGGCCGGCACCGTCGTCATCGATACCGACCGCAAGTTCCTCTACCTCGTGCTGGATAAAGGCAAGGCCTACCGCTACGGCGTCACTGTCGGCGAAGAAGGCATGAGCTGGCGCGGCACCGCCAAGATCGGCAAGAAGACCGAATGGCCGGAATGGACGCCGACCGGCGACATTCTGAAGCGCATGCCGGAGCTGCCGCATTATGTGAGCCCCGGGCCGCACAATCCGATGGGCGCGCGGGCGCTCTATCTCTTCCAGGGTAACAAGGACACCCTGTTCCGAATTCACGGCACCAATCAGCCGGAATACATAGGGCAGGCGATTTCCTCGGGTTGCATCCGTATGCTGAACGAGGATGTGATCGACCTGTATAATCGGGTTCCGGTCGGCGCGAATGTCGTCGTGATCTGACCGGTCCGATTGGGGGCGACAGGGCGCGGGCTTCGGCCCGCGCCTTTTGCTTTCTGGACGGTGCTGAGCGCATCGGCGGAAAGATTAGGCCCCGCTAAGCCGCGTTCCCCAGCCGCACCAGCACGATCTCCGGCGGCACGCCGAGCCGCACCGGTGCGATCGAGCAACCAAGTCCGCCCGACACGATCATGTGGCGGCCGCGCTCGACGATGTGCCCATAGGCGAAGCGGTTGCCGTAACGCGACGGCACCACGGGCGAGTAGCCGAATAGCCGAATTTGTCCACCATGCGTGTGCCCGGCAAGCGTGAGCGAAATCCGCTCCGGCACCTCGACGAAAATGTCGGGCTCGTGCGCGAGCAGGATCACGGGCGCGTCGTCGGCGACTTTGGCGAGCGTGCCCGGCAGGTCGTCGACGCCCTCGAAATGGCCGGGCGCGCGGATATGCGCGATCTGGTCGCCGAGGCCGAGAAGCCAGAACGGCCGGCCGCGGTGGACGAGACGGACCGCGTCGTTTTCCATCACCGGGATGCCGGCCGCATCGAGTGCTGCGCGAATTCGTGGAAGGTTGAACCACCAGTCGTGATTGCCGAGGATCGCCTGCACGCCCAGCGGCGCGCGGCATTCCGCCCATAGCCTTGCCCATGTTTCCTGCGGGACGGACCGTGTCACGAAGCGGTGGTTTGCCTCGTAATCGCCGAGCAGGATGACGAGATCGGGTTTAAGCGCGTTGGTGGCGGCGACGATCTCCTCGATGCGCGCGGCGCTCATGTAAGGCTCGGCGGCATGCGGGTCGGCGATGACGGCGATCTTGAGCGAAAAGTCGCGCGGCCAGCCCGGCGGCGTGAGACCATATTCGGTGACGACGAGCCGCAGGCCGGGTTCGATCGCGCCGGCATAGCCGGCGACGAGCGCGGCGCCGCCGATAACGCCGGCCGCGCCGGTGAGAAAATGCCGCCGGGAAATCTTCATTCCGTTCGCCTTCGATGCCGGCGGAATCAATCACTTTTCCTTTTCGGCTTTCTTACCGGCCGTCTCGGCGGCGGTTGCGGCCGTTTCCGGCGCCTTTGCGGGTTCCGGCAGGATCCACTGGCACATCTTATAGCCGCCGCGCCGCTCGGCGAGATCGACATGCAGGTGCGTTTCATGGTCCTTGTCGGAGCCGGGACCGAGCACCGTCATGAAGCGCGCGCAAGCCGATTGCCGCATGCCGGCGAGAAATTCCGGCGGGCCATCGGCGTTTTCGATTACGATCTTGCGCCCGTCGGCGAGATGCAGCGCGCGGATGTCGAGAGCATTGGCCTTGCCATGTTCGCTCATCACGGCGCCAAGCACGCTGTTGCGCGGGCGGCACGAAAACGAGGCGGCGACGTCGATGCGCTCGATGCCGCTGCCGAGCCTCTCGGCCAGCGGCGCAAGGTCCTCGCGCACCCAACGGGCGATCACGAGCGCGGTCGGGCAGCGCAGAACCGCCGCCGGCTTCAGCTCGACAAGTTGGCCTCCGGCAAGCTTGATCGCGCTCATGCTGACGGGCGCCGCCGCGGTGCATCCGTTGTCCCAGGCCATCGGATCGAGCGCCGCCGCGACCGCGACGTCGGCACGCACGAATTCCTCGCATAGTTTCCGGGCCGCCTCGCGCTCCAGGGGGTCGATCTCGACCGGTAGCGCAACCTTCCGGTCCGCCTCCGGCGGGCGCGGGCGGGGGAGCGGCGCATCGCCCGCGAAGCCGGGCGCCGTGAGCAAAAAAAGGGCGAAGACCGATGCGGCGCGCCGTCTCATCGGCTTGCAATGCCGGTCGAGACGGGCGAAATGACGGCGGTCCGGCCGCCGGACAAGGTGGCCCGCTCTGGAATAGGCTCCGTAATGCCAAGAGTAGTAGTATAAGTGTTGCGCTATGCGCCAGCCGCGCTAATTTCGGGCCAAGGAAGACGCGGAAAGCGGATACTGATCGAGTTTAAGGGGAGGCATTCATGAAAGGCTTGATGCAGGATTGGTCGCTCGTTTGCCACCGGATCATCGACCATGCGGCGATCCAGTACGGCAAGCGCAAGGTCGTCAGCCGCTCCATCGAAGGGCCGCTCCACGAGACGAATTACGCCGAGATCCGCAAGCGCGCGTTGAAAGTGGCGCAGCGGCTCGTCAAGGACGGCATTAAGCCCGGCGACCGCGTCGGCACGCTGGCGTGGAACACCTGGCGGCATCTCGAGGCCTGGTACGGCATCCTCGGCGCCGGCGCCGTCTACCACACCGTCAATCCGCGGCTGTTCCCCGACCAGCTCATCTACATCATCAATCACGGCGGCGACCGCGTGATGATGACCGATCTCACCTTCGTGCCGCTCCTGGAGAAGATCGCCGACAAGCTGCCGGCCATCGAGCGCTACGTGATCCTGACCGATCGCGCTCACATGCCGCAGACGACGCTCAAGAACGCCGTCGCCTACGAGGACTGGATCGGCGAAGTCGACGGCAACTTCAAATGGGCCGCGGTCGACGAAAACGACGCCGCCGGCATGTGCTACACCTCCGGCACCACCGGCAATCCGAAGGGCGTCGTCTATTCGCACCGCTCGAACGTGTTGCATTCGCTCGCCGCGGCGATGCCCGACGTGCTCGGCCTTTCCTCGCGCGACATCGTCTTGCCGATTGTGCCGCTGTTCCACGCCAACAGCTGGTCGCTCGCTTTCAGCGCGCCGATGAATGGTGCATCGCTTATCATGCCGGGTGCCAAGCTCGACGGCGCCTCGGTCTACGAATTGCTCGATAAGTACAAGGTCACGGTGGCGGCGGCGGTGCCGACGGTTTGGCTGATGCTGTTGGCGCATCTCGAGCAGCACAATTTGAAATTGCCCTATCTCGAGCGCGTGCTGATCGGTGGCTCGGCCTGCCCGCGCGCGATGATGGAGAAATTCCAAGACAATTACGACGTGCGCGTCACCCACGCCTGGGGCATGACCGAAATGAGCCCGATCGGCACCGCCGGCCAGTTGAAGCCCGAGGTCGCTGGTCTCGATCACGACGCCAAACTCGACGTGCAGGAGAAGCAGGGCTACTCGATCTTCACCGTCGAGATGAAGATCACCGACGACAACAACAAGGAGCTGCCGTGGGACGGCAAGACCTTCGGCCGGCTGAAAGTTAAAGGGTCGGGGGTATCGGCGTCCTATTTCAAGGGCGAGGGCGGCAACATCCTCGACAAGGACGGCTACTTCGACACCGGCGACGTCGCCACCATCGACGAGCTCGGCTACATGAAAATCACCGATCGCGCCAAGGACGTGATCAAGTCGGGCGGCGAATGGATTTCGTCGATCGATCTCGAGAACATCGCGGTCGGCCATCCCGATGTCGCCGAGGCCGCAGTGATCGGGATCGTGCATCCGAAGTGGGACGAGCGGCCGCTTCTCATCATCGTGGCCAAGAAGGACAAGAAAATCTCCAAGGCCGACTTGCTGAAATTCATGGAAGGCAAGATCGCCAAGTGGTGGATGCCGGACGACGTGATCTTCGTCGACGAGATCCCGCACACGGCGACCGGCAAGATCCTGAAGACGGCGTTGCGCGACCAGTTCCGCGACTACCGCTTGCCGACGGCCACCGCGGCGGAATGAGCAATTATCCATTTTTTACCCTCCCCACCGAACTCGGGCGCTCCCGAATTCGGCTTTTCAAGGCGGTCGAAGTCGAAAACATTCGACTTCGACTGGGGAGGGTCGCACGCAGCCAAGCCTGCGCAGGCTGCGTAAACTTACCTGCGCTGCGAGTTTACGAGCAAAGCGGGGTGGAGGTCGTGGCGAGAACGCCACCCCACCCCGACGGCTCAGGACTTCGTCCCTCGCCGTCGACCCTCCCCATCGAGGGGAGGGTAGGAGTAAGAGTTCGATGATCCGCCGGCGTCTCTATGTCGAGGTCCGCGTATCGCGGCTTGCGACCTGGAGCAGGGCAATCGCCATTTTCTCGCTGCCGGTGGTGGCGCTGGCGATCCTGTTGCACCGGATCGGGATCGTCGAATACGCCGTCGCCTATGCGACGCTCGTCGCGGGCTTTGCCGTCGCGCTCCTCGGATTGCTCGTTGCCATCGCCGCCTTCATCGTGATCTGGAACGAAGGGTTGCGCGGGCTCGGCCGCGCGATCACCGCCACCGCGATCGGCCTCTTGCTCGTAGGCTGGCCGACGCTTGAATTCGCCCGCAGCGCGACGCTGCCCGCCATCACCGACATCACCACCGATTTTTCCGATCCGCCGCGCTTCGTCGCCGTCGCCTCGGCGCGCCCGCACGGCGCCAATTCCATCAGCTATCCCGGCACCGACACGGCGCGGCTGCAGCGCGCCGCCTATCCGGGCGTGAAGCCCTTCGAGGTCGAGGCGAATCCCGACGAAGTCTTCAACATGCTGATGTCGATCGTCGAACGGCGCGGCTGGCGCGTCTTGGACAACGTCTCGCCGCGCGGCGGCGAGCGCGACGGCCGCATCGAAGCGGTTGCCCGCACGCTGGTGATGGGTTTTCGCGAGGACATCTCGATCCGGGTGCGGACGGCCGACAAGGGCGTGCGCATCGATATGCGCTCGGCCTCGCGCTACGGCCGTCACGATTTCGGCTCGAATGCGCGCCGGATCGAGAGTTTCCTCGCCGAATTTGCCGATACGCGGCGCCGCGCCATGCGCTAGAGCATGATCCCGAAAAGTGGGAACCGGTTTTCGGAAAAGATCATGCTTTAGCAAAAAACATGATCCCGAAAAAGCCTGCCCCGGACTTGATCCGGGGTGGAAACCGGTTTTCGGAAAAGATCATGCTCCAGATCTAAGTAAGCCGAAAGCGCGACGCGAGCGAAGGCGCGCCGCCGTCGGTTTCCACGATCCCGCGCTCCACGAGGTCCTCGAGCTGGGCGAGCGTCATCAGGCCGGCGGCACCCGTGAGCCGGGGGTCGAGCCCGATATAGATCGCGCGCACCAGCGCAGGGATATCCGCTTCTCCGCGCTCGAGCGAGCGCAGGATCGCCGTCTCGCGCGCGTTGCGGTGCGCGATGTAGCGGCCGACGAAGGCGTGCGCGTTCCTCACCGGCGGGCCGTGGCCGGAGAAATAAAGCGCCTCGGGACGCTGCTCGAGCTTCTTGAGCGAGGCCATGTAGTCGCCCATGGCGCCGTCGGGCGGCGCCACGATCGAGGTCGACCAGGCCATCACGTGGTCACCCGAGAACAGAATGTCGGTCCCTCGCAGCGCGAAGGCGAGATGGTTCATGGTGTGGCCGGGTGTCGTCACCGCTTCGAGCGCGTAGCTCTTGCCCTCGACGATCTCGCCGTCCGCAAGCCGCGCGTCCGGCATGAAATCGAGATCGGCGCTGGCGTCGAGTCGGCTTTTTTCGTCGAGCTGTAGCGGACGCGCGGCGCGGTGCGGACCTTCGGCGAATACCTTGGCCCCCGTTTTTGCGACGATCGCCGCCGCTGCCGGCGAGTGATCGCGATGCGTATGGGTGACGAAAACATGCACGACCTTCTCGCCTTTCACGGCACCGAGCACGGCGTCGATATGGAGGCGATCGTCGGGGCCGGGATCGACGATGGCGACTTCGCCTTCGCCGACGATGTAGGTGCAGGTGCCGGTAAAGGTGAATGGGCCGGGATTGGGCGCCAGAATCCGGCGCACATTCGGCGCGACGCGTTCCACCCGGCCAGGCGGCGCGTCGAAGTCGCGGTCGAAGGGAATGTCGTCGGCCATGAATGGATCGCGCTTCTGTCGTTTTGGATCGATCGAGCAATTATATCAGCGAGGGTGACCTATCTTCGGGCGCGCGGCCAGTGCGGCGAGGTGCGGAACGAACCCCGTCTTGACGACGCCCTCCGATTGCGTTCTGCTTTAGGCGCAATCGAATTTCGGCCGTCTCTCGAAGGGCCTAGACGTTCCATGGCCGCAACCTGCAAGGCGCTCCCCGAAAATCTGATTGACTGAAGCCGCGCGATTCCCGCGCGGTCGCGCCTGCATGCGCGAGCAATGAGGAAGTTGAAATGCCTACCGGTACCGTGAAATGGTTCAACCCGCAGAAGGGTTACGGGTTCATCCAGCCGTCCGACGGCGGCAAGGACGTGTTCGTCCACATCAGCGCCGTCGAGCAGGCGGGACTGTCGACGCTGGCCGAAGGCCAGAATGTTTCCTTCGATATCGTGACGACAGACCGCGGCAAGACCGCAGCGGGTAACCTCAAGGCGAAATGAATTTCCCCGGCGGTCCGCACCGCCGCGCGCGCGCCAAGTACCCGTCTCGGAGCGGAGATGGGCCGATTATTTTCTGCGCAATTATTGCGTGAAGCATGTAGACGATGAGATGGTCGGGCTATTTTTGTTTTTCGATATTTCAGCGAAGACAACAACCTTTTCGCATTGCTCTATTGGGGCGGTTCGTCAACGCTTGGCCCTTGGCCGCTCGACGAGAGAATTAAAAGCGTTAGCGCAATCGTATTTGAATTCATATTGGAGCTGCGATGTCTTCGAGCTCGCGATGATATTGCAACCCGGGCGGTCGGTCTGATTTAGGAATTGGATGGCCGCCTTTTGATAGTCTTCCGGCTGTGGCAGAAATACCGAAGGACTGAGCACCATGCTGCCGGCGATGCCGAGGCCCAGCGCTCTTCCTGCCGGGAGTGAAACGAAGACCTTGTTTGCGTCAGGGCGATCGGAAACCGCCCAATCGGTTGCGGTTCCGTTCGAATTAACAAGACGAACCGTGGTCGGCCCGTTGTCCGCACTCTCGTAATCCTCTCCGCCGCCCGGAAGGAGCGCGCAACCGGTCAGAGAAATTGCGAACAAGACCGCGATTATCCGCATGAAATCGGTGTTCAGAAACACGGTGGTTTCGCCTTTATCGATTCGCTCGAGCGACTTTTCCGCCATGCAGAACCGCGCGCTCGCTATTGCGGCGGGGCCGGATTCGGCGAAGGGAAGGGCTCATTGTACCGAGATTGCGATCAGCGCCAAGAAATTGTAGAGATAGCACGATCTGCATGGGGGATGATTCAATGAAAAGTATGGCCATAATTGCCGTCATCGCGATCTCGCTCGTGCTTGGCGGATGTTTTACGAGCGTCATCAATGCTTATAGCGTATCAGGCCAAGATCCTACCTTTAAGGGGAACGAGGTCTTGAACAATAGCCCCGCCAATACGCCCGTTCAGCCCGATGGCGGCGGCAACTAACTCCATCATTATAGAGATCTGCGAAGAGAGACCCGGCGCGGAAAACGCCGGGGGCTCTCTGGTCGCCGGCAATGCAACAATGGGCATAGCCGCGACCGCGGGCAACGCGCGTTTCAACATAACACGCTCCGTTCGCTGCCCATGACAAGACAATTCACGCGGCGAAAGGAAACTACGCAGATGCTCGATCGCTGAAAGTCGGCGGACGGCAGTTCTGATCCGGTCGGCCGACATCGGAATGGCGCGCTGGAGGAGCGGTCGAAAAATTTGGTCGGAGTGGCAGGATTTGAACCTGCGACCCCCTCGTCCCGAACGAGGTGCGCTACCAGGCTGCGCTACACTCCGACCGTGCGTTCCCTTAGCAGGCGACCTTGACCCCTTCAAGCCAGCGCCCCATTCCAGGACATTGAATAGCGCCGCCAAGCACGGCAGATTGCGCCAAGTTGGGGCGTAGCCAAGTGGTAAGGCAGCGGATTTTGATTCCGCCATTCCCAGGTTCGAATCCTGGCGCCCCAGCCAACCAGTCCGGTCTCCACGACTGGTCCGTTTATATCGTGAGAATTCGCGCCGTTGCGGGGCTTTTGGCGTCGGGTGGGCAGTCTCTGGACTCCCGAATTATGAAATCGGTCGACAATTCTGCCGGAAGTCTCCGGAGACATTCGGCGATATTCCCAAATTTTTGGAAACGTAAGCCAGAGACTGGTTCGATCGTCGACTGCATGGTCGGGGTGTCAGCTTTAATGGGGGCGGTCTTAAGCTACGACTGCACCAATGACGCGCCTGACCCAATAACTGGCGCTCCCTGCGTAGCGGCAAGCGTCTAAAATATGCAGCAGCTAATCACTGAGAGGCCCTTTGGTAAAAAACCGTCACAAAGCGAAAACCGAGAAAATCTGACAAGCGCCAATATTGGTGCAAACGAAGCTGGCGCTTGGTCTGAAAACGTTTTTAAAAAGATTGTGCCACCCAAACGAAAGCGATCTAGCTAAGTTCCGAATCCGATATTCCCCGTCGTAAGAGAATAGGGACGTATCTTTACATCGATAACTAATCTCGCATCGTTTCTTGCATTGTTTCCTTCAAGGCCCTGCTTTGTCGGCTCTAACAACATGTCCGTTGTGACGGATACATGCGAAATCAGCTTGTCATCCTCCAACAGGCAATAGAATGGGGTCTCGCCCTCACTCGGCGTTTGATGATTTTTGCCAAGTTGGCCGCTATCACTCGGCTTCTTTAGCGCGTCAAAGACTGTCTTTAGACGGCTATCGATGTCGGCAGACTGAATGACGTTTCCCGGCGGCGTTGCGCGCAAGAAAAGAATATCCAGTGAACAAAGAAGCGCCAGTTCTTCTCTTACCAGCGGGACAAATCGATAATCTCCGAGGAGATATCTTTGTGCCAATCCTTCCCGCATCGGCAAATTAGGATCGATATTGGGAGCATTCACGTAACTTCCGTGCTTCATTTCAGCGAGTCACGTAGTGTCCCATAATTTTTTCAGTTGCCGATGAAAAACGCGGCGCAGTTCCTGCTTATGGTCGGGGCGCATGTCATCCCGACCGGAACCCATCAAAATCTCCTCGTAGGTCAGATGAAATTGCATGAAATCACCCTCCTCGACCCGATAATCTGGGTCTGAGCATAGGATGATTTTTGCGCGCGCGACGTCACTCAACCCCAAGCAATTGGGGATAGGTAAGGGAAGTATAATAACGCCCTGCGTAGTCGCCTCTTGACGTAACATTCTGATTGCGTTCCTCTTTGGAACTTAAGGAAGGGGAATGTTCATGGCTACAGGTACCGTTAAATGGTTCAACGCCCAAAAGGGATTTGGCTTCATTCAACCGTCGGATGGCGGTAAGGACGTCTTCGTCCATATTAGTGCCGTCGAGCAGGCAGGTCTTTCGAACCTGGCCGAAGGCCAAAAGGTTTCTTACGACGTGGTGACGACCGATCGCGGCAAGACCGCAGCGGGCAACCTCAAGGCGATGTGATGTCCGCGGTGGCGCTCGCGCTACCGCAGCATCAAGTACTGATTTTGCGGCGTCGAAAATATTCCATAATGGACGTTATGCGGCGCCGAATCGATCGACCTGTTTTGACCCACCGCTGAGTCCGCACGCCTGGATCTGTGCGGTCCACGATAGCACCGCTGCCCTTTTAAGGCTCTTTAGGTTCATGGAAGCTGGCTGCCTGCCGTCGAGAATTGCCGACGTGATGGTTGGGGCAAGAAATGCGAACCGCGACATTTCGCGAATGACCTTAGGATGGAGGTCTATGGCCGCGGCTAAGTCCTCGATCGCTTCATATTGACCACTTTCAAGCGTTCGAAGCCAGTAATGAGCTCGAGCAATTGCTTGAATTAGAACTTGGCTTTGTTTTTTCGCCGCGCGTTCATCGTCCCCTTCAAGTCGAGCACTTGATTTAAACGGCATTTGCCAGGGAATTGAGAATTCAGTCTGATCGGTATTCTCGCCGTTTTCTTTAAACGTAATACGGATTGCCTCCTTTGAAAGCACGATGCGCGCTACGCACTTGTTCAGGAGTTCGCCATCAGATTTGGTAACTCCATCCACTGCCCAAGAACGCACGGCAGCAACCACTTTCGACTCGATCGCCGGCGCTGAAGCGCGCGCAAGTGATCCAACGCTTTCCCGCTTACCCCGTAGGAGCGCGGAACTTACGTAGTAGCGATGTCGAACATTGTTCTTTGTGGAAAAACTCGGGCTCATCCGATTACCGCAGTCGTCGTACAATAGACCATCCAGAATTGATTCACTTTCGGAACGCTTGACGCGCCGTTCGATCGAGTTGCTTTTCAAAAGTGCTTGAACTTCATCAAATGTCTTAAGGTCGATGATGGGCTCATGCTCACCGGAAAAAGATGCGTCTCGATGGGTAGTCTTTCCAATATAGACTCGGTTCTTGAGAAGATAGGCGAGGGGACCATACGTGAATGGGATGCCGCCTACCGTCTTTTTGTCCGTCAAGAGTCCTTTCTTTGTGAAAATCTGTTTTGAATTCAGATCATCGACAAGCGTTCGAAGAGACTTCGCCTCGATATATTGATCAAAAATGTAGCTGACAGTTTTCGCGTCGGATTTATTTATCACGAGTTTCTTGTCAACGGCATCATAGCCGAGCGGAACGCTTCCCCCCATCCATTTCCCCTTTTTGCGTGAGGCGGTAAACTTGTCGCGGACGCGCTCGGAAGATAATTCTCGTTCGAACTGGGCAAATGAAAGAAGGACGTTGAGTGTTAGTCGTCCCATAGAAGTCGTCGTATTGAATTGCTGCGTTACCGCAACGAAGGACACCGAGCAGGTGTCGAAGATTTCGACAAGCTTAGCAAAATCGGCGAGTGAGCGGGTGAGACGGTCGATCTTGTAAACGACAATCACGTCGATTAACCCGGCCTCGATATCCTTGAGCAAACGTTTAAGCGCAGGTCGCTCCATGTTGCCACCGGAATAGGCAGGATCGTCGTAGCGCTGCGGCAGAGTCTTCCAGCCTTCATGCGCTTGCGATTTAATGTAGGCTTCACAAGCCTCTCGCTGCGCGTCGAGTGAATTGAATTCAAGCTCGAGTCCATGCTCGGTGGATTTCCGGGTATAGATCGCGCATCGGATTAGTTTAGTCGCGGCCGATTTCATCGGGCATCATCTCGTGCTTCTGATGCTTGAGACTGGTATTTCGCCTTGTCGTCTAGCGTTGATTTTCGCAGACCGAAGAAGCGCGGTCCGTTCCAACGAGCGCCGGTGATTGTTCGGGCGATTTCGGAAAGGCTCGTGTAGTTCTGCTCCTCGTAGCTAACCCCCCCCATCGACGACCGTTACGCGATAGGTCTTTCCTTTCCATTCGCGAATGAGAATTGCGCCGGCCTTGATTCTGCGGGGTAATTCGATGCGCCCGCTGGGCGTCTTAGAAATCGCTTTGATCAGCCGATCAAGCTCGCCGCGAGCCGAAGAAGGAAGCCCGCCGAATGCTTTTTCCTGAAGGCGATATGCAATTGTTCGGCGCAATAGATCAGGGCCAAATGCGGAAGGAGGCTCCTTCCGATAGAGTTCGCGGTAACGATATCGAAGTTTACCGATCGTTAGCGGCGGCAGAAGATTCAGTTCTGCTTCAATATCGGCATCAGCCATTTTTTCCAGAGCTTGCATCGGTTACTATCCCCTCGCGGCGGTGCTGCACATGCATGCTCCGGAGGGGTCAAAAAGCCAGCAGCTAGAAGGTGCTGCTTGCACCCATAGCGGGAAATTGCGCCCTACAACGGCACAATTTGTTGAGCGCAAAATTCTAGTAGGTCACCGGACCACCCGGTCATCAACGGGTGTGATAAATTCCAAAACTAGCCATGGAGGGCGTAGGAGCGAAGGCTCTCTTTAGTGCCTGGGAGAAGGCATCGACTTGATCGTTATTTCTGCCTTGCGGGAACCCCAGTAGCTCACGCCGAAATTCCTCGAGCCAACTCGCATGTCTGGGCACTAATACAGCCCCAGCCTCAATGGGAGCGGTCTGCGCGCTCATACGCAGCACCTTGTCGCCGTCCGGAGTTATCGGAATTGCATGGATATCCATTTGCTTAAGATCCTGAATTAGACTCATACCGGAACCCTTATTCTCGGTGATCAATACATAGTTCGCGGTCATCGGTCGCCAATGCCGATGTAACTCGATAGCTTTTTTCTTAAGTCCTGGAAAATCTAGCCGCGCCCGGAATACGTCGAGCAGGTATACCGTTTCGCGTCGAACCAGCAGCACGACGCAAGCAGAATAATCGGCAAGCTCGCCGCTGCTCATCGCAGTATCCCAGCTGACGATGATGCGATCCGTTGGTCCCGGCGTAGCGGGAGCGTCGTAGAACTTAAACCAAGACCATTTGACGAGGTTGCCTCCAATCGGAATCGGCGTCTGCTGGTATTGTGCCGCGAATCCGAGCGAGCCCATCGCTCGCTTAAGTTCGTCGAGCGCCGCCAATGACTCCCTTTCGGGATGGAGCAACACTTCCGGCCGCGCGACGATAAATCCGCCCACCTCCTAGTGGTATGGTCTCGTCCGTTTCGGCGATAGCTGGGAGGTTAAGGTGAGTCCAGCCGCCCTGATCGAGCAGATGGCCGACGAGGTCTTCTGGATGCAGACGCTGCATCACTAAGATGATGGCGTCATCGACCTTGCTGTCGAGGCGCGACAGGAGTGTGTTCGAGTACCACTGGAGGACGTTCTCGCGCGTCGTTTCCGATTGGGCATCCTGTGGCTTCATCGGATCATCGATGACGATCAAGTTGCCGCCGCGCCCGGTCAGGGTGCCTCCTACCGAGGTCGTAAGCCGGAATCCGCGTGCGGTGGTCATGAACTCGAATTCCGTATCTTTCGTGCTGCTGATGCGGGTGCCGGGAAATAACCGGCGATAGAGCGATGAGCGCATCAATGCTCTGCAGTCGTTGGCGTGCTTACGGGCAAGCACTTCGGAATAGCTCACGCAAATAATCCGTCGTGTCGGATCGTGTCCCAACACGAACGCCGGCAGGGCAACGGACGCGCAAATTGACTTCAGGCTTCGCGGTGGGATCGTAATGATGAGCCGGCGCGTCTCGCCCCGGATAACCTTGGTCAGCGCAGAGGTCATGGCCTCAAGGTGCCAGTTGAGCATAAGCTCGCTCCCTCCCGACATGATCCGGAAGACCGCCTGCAGGAAGGCATAAAGGTCCGTGCGCATCGCCGCGTCGACGAGGAGGCGATGCTCCTTCATGGCTTGTCTCCCAGCGGTGTGGAAGCGCCTGCCGACTTGGGAGTCTCGTCCGCCTCGTTAGTTTGGCTTTCCGAGCGACTGGGTTCGACCCCGTGCCGCATTAAAAAGTCTGCCAGTATCGCCTCATCGGCGGCGCTAATATTCCCATCGACACTTTCCTCACCTTGACCCTCCCCGCGCTCGATACTCAGCATGAGGTTGACCATCCGGAGGATCTTAGGATCACCGTTCAGTGCTCGTCTGAAGGCCGAACGAACGAGCGCCTCAAGGTTCGACATACGTAATTCGCGTTCGCCTTCCCGAATTTTAATCTGTTCCTTCATTACCTTCGCCACGGTGGCGTGTAACGTAGGAGGCCGCCGGGGGCGTCCTTTTGGATTACCCGACTGATTTGGTTTAAAGCGCGTTTCCTTCGGCGGTTTTCCAAAACCCACGCGATAGGGTTTCTTTTCAGAGTCGTCGGATTGATTCTCGGACACTTTTTTATTTTCTTTTTCGCGCGCCATTGCCGTTACCTATCCTCGACGGTTGGATCGGTAACTGCCGATTGAGACCGATGGCTCGCAACTTCTTCGAAAACCAAACCTGTCTCGACGTGGACAGCGTCCTTGCCGCTAATGGCTTGCCAGCGCCGAATTGCGACATCGACGTAGCGTGGGTCGATTTCCATCCCGCGGGCCTGCCGGCCGACACGTTCTGCTGCAAGCAGCGTCGTGCCCGAGCCGCAGAAGGTATCGAGGACGATTTGGTTTCGGTGTGTGCAGTCCTTAATGGCATCGGCAACCAAGCTTACCGGCTTGACTGTTGGGTGAGCGCGCAAGTCGTCCATCCGCCCGGTGCGAAACGTATTAGTGCCGGCGTATTTCCAGACGTTGCTTCGCGAGCGGCCGTGACGGCCGAGTTCGACCGTATTGAGGTGAGGCGAGGGGCCAACTCGAAACACGCCAATTAGCTCGTGCTGGCTACGGTAGAAACTGCCTTGTCCGGCGTTAGATTTCACCCAGGTCACAAGGTTGAGCATCGAGTGATAAACCGCGCGGCCGGCCGTAACGAGTTCTCCGATGTGGCGCCAATCCATGCACACGAAATGCACGGCACCATCGATCGAGACCTGGGCTGCTAGGGCGAGCGATTCAGTGAGGAAGGTCGTGAAGGCTTGCTGGGACATCTCGCCAGAGGCCATCGCGAATTCCCCGTGCTTAACGCGTCCCCGTCCGACGACGCTCCGAATAGCTACGTTGTAGGGCGGATCGAGAAATGCCACATGGGCGCGCTCGAACCCCATGAGCCGGTTCAGGTGAGTGGAATCGCGCGCATCGCCGCACAGAAGGCGATGCTTGCCGAGCTGCCATAGGTCACTGGGTCGGGTGACAGCCGGACCGGCAAGGTGCGACGGGTCGATGTCATCGGCAGGATCGGCTGCTTCGTCTTCGAAGTCAGCTAGGAGGACATCGATTTCCGCTGGCTCAAAGCCGGTGACCGTAATATCCAAGCCATCCTCGACGAGAAGCTCCGGCAAGCTCACAAGTTCGCTCGCCAAGCGTTCTCGGTCCCAGCCGGCGCTTTGCGCAATTCGGTTGTCGGCCAGAAGCAGCGCCCGCTTCCTGGCCTCGGTCAGGCCATCGATGACGATAGCCGGAACGGCCTTGAGCCCCAACATCCTTGCAGCTTCGAGCCGCCCGTGACCGCCAAGAAGCAAACCGTTCTCATCTATGAGTACAGGTGATGTAAATCCGACAGCGCAGATGCTGTTTGCAATTTGGCGTATCTGCTTCTTCGAATGCGTATGCGCGTTGAGTGGATGCGCCTTGATCTGCTCGACTGCGACTGCCGCGGTTTGACGAATTTGGTTCTGGGTCAGGAAACGCGCATTGTGCGCGCGCGATTCTAATGGGGAAAAGTAACCTTCATCGACATGCAGTTTGCCAAGTTGTAGGTCGGGCTTTTCGTTCTTTGGAAATACCATGGTGCAGCTCCGATAGGGTGCGGAGCCGCCAAATAAAAAAGCGGGCCTCCGCGATGATTACCTAAGACCCTGCCAAGCAGAGCCTCAGACCCATCGGGCGTCCCGCCCTTACTTAGACGCTACCTGCCTTACGATTGCATCCCGCGCACGTAAGACACTGGCGCCAGGCATCATCGTTATCAATTAGAACTGATGATATTTCAAGAGAAAAAGTCGTATTTGAATCCAAAACATTCGCGGAATCTGCCTTACGATGATTTTTTACAAGCAAAATTCCCTGTTCTGCGCCTAAATTTCCTGTTCCTTTCTGCGCGTTTAAAATAGCTCCGCGCGATCGATAATTCGGAGTTATTTGCCATTCGCGTCGAAAATCATCGTCGACGATATCCAAATCCCACACTCACTGATCGACTTTTCATAATTTTCCGATCAGTGACTAGAGTTCTGGCGTGCGAATTGAGTTTAGTGAGCGAGATGATCAATGTCCGCTTTGCCCCCAAAAGCGGATGTTCGACCGTGGTCGCGGAATGTTCGCTATGTGCCACAAGCAGACATCGCTGCGATCAATGACGAATTGTATTTGCTACGAATAACCCGTGTGAATGATCGAGGTCGTGACCGCCGCCGAACGCTTGGTTTCTAGCTGCGTTTTGTAGAGGCTGCGACGCGAGCGACTTTAGCTGTGAAATCATGTGCTGCCGCAGCAGTTCGGAAAACTCGTCAGGGGTGACCGGCCTGCTGAAGAAATAGCCTTGGATCTCGTCACAGCCATGATTTCGCAGGAATGCCTCCTGCTCTGGCGTTTCAATTCCCTCAGCGACGACAGTGAGGCCCAGCACTTTGCCCATACTGATAATAGCCTCCGCGATCGCATTGTCTTCGGCATTCATAGGTATCTCGCGGATGAACGAGTGATCTATCTTCAGTGTGTCAATCGGGAACCGCTTGAGGTACGCCATCGACGAATAGCCAGTCCCGAAATCATCAATGGCCAGGCGCACCCCCATTTGTTTGATGGCAGCGAGCAGCTTGATCGCCTGCTCCGCGTTCTGCATCACCATGCTCTCGGTAATCTCCAGCTCCAGCAATTCCGGCGCTAGGCCGGTCTCTTGAAGCGCGCTGGCAATGTCTTTGAGTAGGTTTTCGTTGGCGAATTGGCGCGCCGACAAGTTGACGGCCACACCTATCGGCAACAAGCCCTCTCGCTGCCAGGCCATGTTTTGTGCGCACGCAGTCTCCAACACCCATTTGCCGATCGGCACAATCAACCCCGTATCTTCAGCCAATGGAATAAACTGCGAGGGTGACAGGTTGCCGAGCTCCGGATGGTGCCAGCGCAACAGTGCTTCAACGCCGGTGATCCGTCCGGTCGCGAGATTCTGCTTAGGCTGGTAGTGCAAGAAGAACTCGTTGCGCTCCAAGGCATGGCGCAAGCCTGTTTCGAGCTTCAACCGCTCGATCGCTCGCCCCTTGATATCTCTGGAATAGAACCGGTAGTTGTTCTTGCCTTCGTCTTTGGCGCGATACATGGCGATGTCGGCGTTTTTCATCAGCGATTGCTCGTCCTGCCCGTCTGCCGAATACATCGAAATGCCGATACTTGCGGTCACCCGGCATTCCTGTCCCATCAGATCGATCGGTTGAATAACAGCGGAAAGGATTTCACGCGCGACTGTCTTGACCTGCTCTATCTCGTTCACCCCCTCCACCAACACCACGAACTCGTCGCCTCCAAGGCGAGCAACGGCCTCGTCCGATCGCAGAACTTGAGTCAGGCGTGCAGCCGTTTCCTTCAGCAGCGTGTCCCCGAGGGCATGACCGAGGGAATCGTTGATGGTTTTGAAGCGGTCAAGGTCGATGAACAGCACGGCGAATTTTCCGTTACGGCGTCGCGCGGATTCGATCGCAAGATTTAGCATCCGACTAAACTTCGCTCGGTTGGGAATACCCGTAAGTGCGTCATGCGTTGCCAGGTATTGGATGCGCTGTTCTGAGCGCTTACGGTCGGTAATGTCCTGGGCGACGCCGCGATAACCCTTGAACCGACCATGGTCATTGAACATCGGCTCGCCACTAACGTTGAAATAACGATGCTCGCCTTCGAAAATGTAAGATATGACAACGTCGCGGTAGGGCTTGTGGGCCTCTTGTGGTCCGCGGTAGGATTCTGATCCGCCATCCACAACATCAAAGCCAATCTCCTCGGCCGTTTTTCCAAGGTAATTTTCGAAAGTCGCTTTTCCGCGACCTTCGAGTCGAATAAAGCGGAAGTCGCTATCCTGCTCCCAGTACCAATCCGAGGATAACTCAGTCAGGTTGCGGAAACGTTCTTCGCTCTCGCGCAGCGCCTGCTCGGATTGCCGGCGTGCCGTCACGTCGCGCAACATGCCACGGAACCCAATGGGCTGTCCGTGCGCGTCTTTGATGAGATGAACCGAGCCTTCCACCAGGACTTTACTGCCGTCCTTGCGCACCATTGCCCAGTCGTAGCCCATCGTCGGTGTGCCAGTGCGGTAGACATCGTTGAATGTCTTAAAGACGTTGGCCGCCACTTTTGGCGACTGGTAGTCGCGATTGTTCATCCCTAGCAACTCGTGCTCCGAATACCCGAGCAGCTGGCAGAATGCAGCATTGAATAAGACAAGATTGCCTTTCAGATCGACTTGATAATAGGGCTCCGCCAGGCTCTCGAGGATGGCGCGGTGCTTCTCTTCGCTTTCACGTAGCGCTTGCTCGACGCGCTTGCGTTCGGTCTCGCGCTCAAAATTATCGAGCGCAAAGGAGATGTTTTGCGCCATTCGCTCCAGGAGAGCGACGATCTCGTCATCGAAGGCGCGCTTCTCCCCCGAAAAGAAGAGTAATATCCCGGCAGCGCAACCGCCCTTGAAAACCGGCACCGCGGCGCTGGCCGCGACTCCCTCGACTTGTTCCCGCCAGAGTCGCGTGCGCTCATCTTTGAGATAGTCATTACTGACGCAAGGTTTTCGCGTCCGAAATGCATTACCAACAAGACCCTGTCCCTCTGGTTTCGCCTCGTCAACTGATACGCGGAGCTCGCGTAGTCGCTCCACGCCTGTACCGGCAGCCGCCTCGATTCTCATCCAGACCGTCTCGGGATCTGGAATGAGCACCGCCGCGGTGATGAATTTACCGCCGTGCACGGCGGCATCGCATACCTGCTGATAAAGCGCCTCGGGCGATTGGGTGCGCATGATCGCTTCGTTGGTGGCGCTGATTGCCGCGTACATCTTGCCGAGCCGTAACGCCGCCTGCTCGGCGCGCCTGCGCTCGGTGACGTCGCGCGAGCTGGTGACGATGACCCAGCTTCCCCCCATGCGCAGCGCGCGTCGGCTTACTTCGACCCATGCTCCGCGCCCGTCTTTACCTCGACCGAGAACTTCAGTGGTGAGGCCCTCGTCTCCCTTCGCAATGACCTTATCGTAGATGCGCCGGAGCTCCTTGCGGCCCGTGCGCAAAATATCCTGAGGCCCGAGCTTCAACATTTCTTCCCGTGAATAACCAACTTGGCGGCAAGCGGTCTTGTTGAAATCCAAAAAACGCATCGCGACAGGATCAACCAAATAGACGGGGTCCCCCGACGTATCCATGGCGGCGCGGAAGCGCAGTAATTCCTCTTCGCGCCGGTATCGCTCCGTAATATCTGAAGCTATTCCGCGATATCCCCTGAAATAGCTATCAATGTCGAAAACCGGCTGCCCACTGCAACTGATAACGCGCGACTCATTTCGCGCATTAACGTACGTGTAGAGCGCGTCCTTAAAAGGCTGTCTCGCCTCAAGCTCGGCTTTGTGCGAATTCCAGTTGCCACCTTTAGCGATGGGCTTGGGTCCCCAAAATGCTTTGCCAATAAAATCCTTGGCGTCTATCGGCGTGCTTTTCGAATTCGAAGCTTTAAACGTGGTGAAACGATAATTTTCGTCTTGTTCCCAATAGAAATCAGCGACGAGTTCGAGAAGATCATTGAGAGGCTCCTCGCACGGTCGCAGGGCCCGCT
>JBGPVT010000002.1:0-28921 GCA_041491825.1 Xanthobacteraceae bacterium
CGTCGAGGCGCGCTGGCGGCCGTTTCTGCTCGGGCCGATCTTCAAGGCGCAGGGGATGGAGACCTCGCCGTTCAACCTCTATCCGTTGAAGGGCAAGCACATGTGGCGCGACATGGCGCGCTGGTCGGAAATCCTGAAGCTTCCGAAGTTCATGCCGCCGAAGGCCTTTCCCGCCCATACGCTGGCGGCATCGCGGATCGCGATTGCGCTCGACGACGCGGCGCGCCCCGATTTCACGCGCGCGGTTTACCGGGCGGAATTCACCGAGGGCAAGGACATTGCCGATTTCGCGACCCTCAACGAGATTTTGAAAAAGCTCGGCCACGATTCGGCGGCGACCGTCGCGAAAAGCGGCGAACAACCGGTCAAGGACAAGTTGCGCGCCAATACGGAAGAAGCGGCGAGGTTAGAGATTTTCGGCGCGCCGAATTTCGTCACCGAGGACGGCGAATTGTTCTGGGGCAACGACCGGCTCGAACAGGCGCTTGCCTGGGCCGCAAAGCACTGAGTCGGCCGCAGCCGCTTCAGATGTTCTCGGCGGATTGAACGGAATTTCCGCGCCAAAGTCCGGCCGTGCGGCCGGCGACCAGCCAATAGACGAGGCCGGCGGCGACGCCCGCGGCGAGCGTGATCTGCACCGTGCGATCGAACGGCGTTGCCGCGGCGGCGGGAAACGTCAGCCCGTACAGCAAACCGCTGGCGCCGCCCGCGAGCGCGTAGAAGAAAAGCGAGCGAAGCGATAGCGTCTCGGCGATCAGAATCACGATCATCGCCGGAACGAAAGCAATCGCCGAGACGAAGGCGGCCGAAGTCAGGATCGCCCCCCACAGAATGAGCCAATCGAAATTGTCGAAGGGCCCATTCAGTGTGCCCGCGGGCAGCGTCGCGATCACGAGCACGGCGCCGGCGGCGAGGCAGCCGAACAGGAAGCCGAAGATGACGACGAAGAAGCGAATGAAGAGCGCCACGGCGTTCAATCCGTCATCGCCATGGCGCGTAGCGCCATTCGCTCGCGGGCGCTCATTTTTTGCGTTTCCGATTTCAATTGTCCGCAGGCGGCGAGGATGTCGCGCCCGCGCGGCGTGCGCACGGGGCTCGCATAGCCGGCCTTGAACACGATTTCCGAAAAGCGCTCGATGGTCTCCCAATCGGAACACTCGTATTTCGTGCCGGGCCACGGATTGAACGGAATGAGGTTGATCTTGGCCGGGATGCCCTTGAGCAATTTCACCAGCGCCTTGGCATCGGCGGGGGTGTCGTTGACGCCCTTCAGCATGACGTATTCGAAGGTGATGCGCTTGGCGTTCGAAACGCCGGGATAATTCCGGCAGGCTTCGAGCAACTCCGCGATCGGATATTTCTTGTTGAGCGGCACGAGCTCCTCACGCAATTCGTCGCGCACCGCGTGCAGCGAGACGGCGAGCATGGTGCCGGCCTCGCGGCCCAAGGGCTCGATCATCGGCACGACGCCGGAGGTCGAGACCGTGATCCGGCGCTTGCCGATCGAAAGTCCATCGCCGTCGGCGATGGTGTCGATCGCGGTCTTGACGCTGTCGAAATTGTAGAGCGGCTCGCCCATCCCCATGAACACGATGTTCGAGATCATACGCGCGCCTTCGGCGGGCAGGATCGCGTTCTCGGGCTGTGCGGCGCCCGGCCATTCGCCGAGCCGGTCGCGGGCGACCAACACTTGGCCCACGATCTCGGCAGCGGAAAGATTGCGCACAAGGCGCTGCGTGCCGGTGTGGCAGAACGTGCAGGTGAGCGTGCAGCCGATCTGCGAGGAGACGCAGAGCGTGCCGCGGTCGGCCTCGGGAATATAGACCGCTTCGATCTCGTAGGGCTTCTCGCCGGGATTCTCCGGCGCCACGCGCAGGAGCCATTTGCGCGTGCCGTCGCTGGAAACTTGTTCCACCACTACTTCGGGGCGCGCCAGCGTATAGCGCTCGGCGAGGGTTGCGCGCAGCGTTTTCGAGACGCTGGTCATTTCGGAGAAATCGCGCGCGCCGCGGAAATAGATCCAGTGCCAGAGCTGGGAGACGCGCATGCGCGACTCGTCCACCGGCACGCCGATCGCGGCGAGCGCTTCCGCGAGCGCCGCGCGGCCAAGGCCGGCAAGCGACGGCTTTTGACGGGCCGTTTCGGCGACTGCCAACGTCGCGGCCGAACTCATGGGCGTTCCTATCGGTACTTCTATTTGCATTCTTGGGCGACGCGGTCGAGTGCCTGCCCGATGCCGGACAGCGAATAGCGGTCGTTGGTGGGGTTGCCGCGTTGCGAGGTGCTCTTGATCGTAAAGTCGCGGCCCTTGCGCAAGGCCTCGATCAGGCGCGCTTCTTCCGCGGCATTCTTCATCCAGGCGCCGTCGTTCTTGGTGAAAAACGGAAACGACGCGCCTCCGACATCCACCGTCGCGTCGGCGCCGTCCTTGATCGTGAAGCCGACGACAACGCTCACTTCGTTGTGGACGTTCTCGCCCGGACGCGTGCTGATGAAGAAATAGCCCGGATCGCGCTTGAGCCCGCCGGGCTGCCGATCCTTGGGCTGCGAGAGCGCGTAGCAGATCTTGGTCTTGGGCGTCTGGCTGACATAGACGCCCCAGTCGCCGTATTGCACGATCAGCGCCGGCGCGGCTCCCGCCGCGCCTTGCGCCGGTTGCGGCTCATCCTTCGGCTTCGCCGGCTGTTTCGCGTCCTTCTTTGCTTGCGCCTGCGGCGGTGGCGCCGCTGTTTGCGCGAACGCTGCGAGCGGCAGGCTAACGGCGAGGATGCTTGCGGCAAGGCAAACGAGAAGCGGGCGAGAGGTCATGGCGATTTCCTAAGCTTGAACCGCGTTTCGAATCCGCGAAGGCGAGCGAACTATTCCCGCAGGAACGAAAAATAGCCGCCGGCGGCCCGCATGCCTAGCCATGGACGCCGCCGAAAAAATGGCGCAAAAACGCCCGCGATCCCCCAACCTTCCGCAAGGCCCTCTCGATGAAAGCCGTTCTTTGCCGGCGCGCCGGCCCGCCCGAGACGCTCGAACTCGCCGATCTGCCGGATCCGGTGCCCGGAAAAGGCGAAGTGGTGGTCGATATCGCCGCCGCCGCGCTCAACTTCTTCGACACGCTCATCATCGCCGGCAAATATCAGAACAAGCCGGAATTTCCGTTTTCGCCCGCCGCCGAATTTTCCGGAACGGTATCGGCGCTCGGCCCCGGGGTCAGCGGGTTCAAAGTCGGCGACAAGGTTTGTGGTCACTCGGGTCATGGCGCGGCGCGCGAGAAGCTCGCGATTTCGACCGAGCGGCTGGTGCCGGTGCCGCCTGCGCTCGATCTTGATCGTGCCGCCGGCCTTATCGTCACCTACGGAACCACGATCCATGCGCTGCAAGACCGCGCCAAGATCAAGCCAGGCGAAACGCTCGCGGTGCTGGGTGCTGCCGGCGGCACGGGGCTTGCCGCGGTCGAGCTCGGCAAGGTTCTCGGCGCGCGGGTGATCGCCTGCGCTTCTTCGAAGGACAAGCTCGAGTTCTGCCGCCAGCATGGCGCCGACGATGTCATCGACTACACGAAGGAAGACCTGAAGGAACGCTTGCGGGAGCTCACCGGCGGCAAGGGCGTCGACGTCGTTTACGATCCGGTCGGCGGGTCTTACGCGGAACCGGCCTTGCGCTCGACCGCATGGGAAGGGCGCTTCCTCGTCATCGGCTTCGCCTCCGGCGAGATCCCGAAAATCCCGCTCAATCTCGTGCTCTTGCAGAACCGCGAGATCGTCGGCGTGTTTTGGGGCGAATTCACCCGCCGCCATCCCGAGCGGCTGCGCGCCCAGATCAAGGATTTGCTCAAATGGGCGCAGGAGGGACGCCTGTCGGCGCATGTCGATGCGATTTATCCGTTCGAGCGGGCGGTGGAAGCCTTCACCGCCATCGGCGCGCGCAAGGTCAAGGGCAAGGTGCTGTTGAAGCCCAAGGTTTAGTCCGCGACGCCTTCGAGCTTTTTGAGCGCGCGGCGCGCCGCCTCGCGATGCGCGGGCAGCATATGCGAAGCGACCATGCGGATGGCGGTGGCGAGTACCGCGGCGTCATCGGTGTAGCCGATGAGCGGCAGATAATCCGGAATCACGTCAAACGGCATAATAAAATAGGCAAGCGCGCCCCAAAGGGCCGCGCGCACGGCGAGCGGCGTCTGCCGGTCGAGCGCGCAGTAATAGGCGGCAAACGCGTCCTCCGCGAACGGAATGCGCGCGGCGACCGCCTTCATCTTCTTCCAGAAGCCCGCCTTGACGCGGGCTTCGTCGGTCGCCGAGCGAGCCTGGCCGGCGGTGGAGAACGCCATTCGTCTGCCTCCCGATTACACGCCGTGAGATGGTCTTATCCCCGCGCTTTCGCAAGAGCGCCGTTTATTGCAGCGGATAGGCCGCCTCGATCACGTAGGGCCCGCCACCGACGGAAGCGCGCGAGGAAAACAGGATGAAGCGCGTAACCGGAAAAGGCGGAGTTTTGAAGGCGCCGCGGACAGCGAGATAGTCGGCGACTTCGCGGCTCGAGGAATCGCGCAAGCGCGCGAGCGTCACGTGCGGCGTGTACTTGCGCTGCTCGGGCGGAAGCCCGATGCGTTGCAGAATTCGCTCGTGTTCGGCCTGAAGCTCGGCGAGCCGGCCGTTCGCCGCCACCATGGCGATGACCGCGCGCGGCTTCTTGCCGCCGAAGTGTTCCAATCCGTTGAGGGCGATTTCGAACGGCCGCCGTTCCACGCCGCCAAGGATCTGCATCACGTCGCGGGCGACGGCGTCGTTTACGTCGCCGATGAAGCGCAGCGTCAGGTGATAATTCTCGGGATCAATCCAGCGGGCGCCGGGAAGGCCGCCGCGCAAGAGCGAAAGAGACTGCACCACCTCGGCGGGGATTTCGACGCCGGTGAAGATTCGCGGCATGTCACGAAGCTTTGCGCGCGCGCACCCGTTGAATCAATGCCTCGGCGGACGGCAAAATCGTTTTCACCACCACGTCGACGCCGGCGGCCGTCGGATGAATGCCGTCGGCCTGATTGAGGGCGGCATTGCCGGCGACGCCCTTGAGGAAAAAGGGGACCAGGATCAGCCCGTATTTTTTCGCGAGCGCGGGATAGATGGCGTCGAAGGCCGCGACATAGTCGGCGCCAAGATTGCGCGGCGCGTACATGCCGGCGAGCAACACCTCAATGTTGCGGGCCTTCAGGCGCCGGATAATCTCGTCGAGATTTTGGCTGACGATCGCCGGCAGACCCCCCCTGAACGCGTCGTTGGCGCCAAATTCGAGGATCACCGCCTGGGTGCCCGCTGACACCGACCAGTCGAGCCGCGCGAGCGCGGCCGAAGTCGTATCGCCGGAGACGCCGGCATTGACGATCGCAACGTCATAACCCTTTGCCTTCAAGGCAGCAGCGAGCTTGCTGGGGAAGGCGTCTTGTGCCGGCAGTCCCTGCCCGGCCGTCAGGCTGTCGCCAAAGGCCACGATCCTGACCGGATCGGCTTTTGCCTCCGGCGCGTGCAGAAACCAGGCCGCCGCGCACAAGGCCGCGAGCGATGCTAGGAAGAGTTTTCGTTGCCGCGACGGTGCCCCATTTTTGGTCGAGCGCTGACCGGCGTAAAACAACAGGAAACCGAAGTTTCGCATGGATGCACCCTTGAAACCGCCGCGTCACCAGCCCGTCGCCGTCGCCATGGAGGGCGTCGATCTCTCGCTGGGTACAGGTAGGGCACGCGTTCATATCCTCAAGCAGGTATCGCTTCAAATCGCGGCGGGCGAGGCGGTGGGTCTCGTCGGTCCGTCCGGCTCGGGGAAATCGACCCTGTTGATGGTCATGGCCGGGCTTGAGCGGCCGGATGCGGGCCGCGTTCGGATCGCGGGCGAGGAATTGGGCCGGCTCGACGAGGACGCGCTCGCGCGCTTTCGCGGCCGCGCGGTGGGAATTGTCTTTCAGTCCTTTCATCTCATTCCCACCATGACCGCGCTCGAAAACGTCGCGGTGCCGCTCGAGCTTGCCGGCCGCAGCGACGCGCTCGCGCGGGCGCGCCACGAGCTTGAGAGCGTGGGCCTCGGCGACCGGTTCGGCCATTATCCCGCGCAACTTTCGGGCGGCGAACAGCAACGGGTCGCGCTCGCACGCGCGCTCGCGCCGATGCCGGCGTTGCTCATCGCCGATGAGCCCACCGGGAATCTCGACGAGGCGACCGGCAAGGAAATCATGGATCTCCTGTTCGCGAAACGCGCCGAACACAAATCGACGCTGGTGCTCGTTACTCACGACGCCAATCTGGTGAATCGCTGCGGCCGGATCGTGCGCATGCGCTCGGGACAGATCGAGGAAGCGGCGGCCCCGTCTGTGGCGGTGGCGAGGTTGCGGTGACGGCGTTTGCATCCACTCCGTCCGTGCTTGCGGAAAACCTCGCGCTGGCGCTGAAGCTCGCCGTTCGCGAGTTGCGCGGCGGCGTGCGCGGCTTCGGCGTTTTTCTCGCTTGCCTCGCGCTCGGCGTGGCGGCGATTTCCGGCGTGGGTTCCGTTTCGCGCGCGCTGTCCGACGGGCTCGCGCGCCAAGGCGGCGTGATTCTCGGCGGCGATGTGGCGCTGTCGCTCATCCATCGCGAAGCGACCGCCGCCGAATTGAATTTCATGGAGGAGCGCGGACGCGTGGCGATCGTCGGCACGATGCGGGCGATGGCGCGCGCGGGCGACAATAACGCGACGCTCGTGGAGCTGAAGGCGGTCGACGCGAGCTATCCGCTCGCGGGCGAGATCAAGCTCGATCCGCCGGAGGGGCTGGTGACGTCGCTCGCGGCACCCGTCGGCGCCTATGGCGCGGCCGCCGATCCCGCGCTTCTGGCACGACTCGGGATCGCGGCCGGCGACCGCATCAAGATCGGCGATGCCACCTTCGAAATCACCGCGATGATCGCGTCGGAGCCCGACAAGCTCGCGCAGGGAATCGGCTTCGGCCCGCGCCTGATCGTTGCGAGCGGCGCGCTGCGCGCGACCAATCTCCTGCAGCCCGGCAGCCTCGTGCGCTGGACCTATCGCGTGAAGCTCGACGATGCGAGCGCGCGGGGTCTTGCCGAATTCGTACGCGAGACGCGGCGACGTTTTCCCGATGCGGGCTGGGAAATCCGCACGCGAACCGGCGCCTCGCCGCAGCTCGAGCGCAATGTGCGGCGCTTTTCCGAATTCCTTACGCTGGTGGGCTTGACGGCGCTCCTCATCGGTGGTGTCGGCGTGGCGAATGCCGTCAAGCATTACCTCGACCGCAAGAGCGCGACGATCGCGACCCTGAAGGCGATGGGCGCGACCGGCGGCACGGTTTTCTCGATCTATCTTGCCGAGGTCGGGCTGCTTGCGCTGATCGGCATCGGCATCGGGCTCCTCGCGGGCGCTGCCCTGCCGTTCGCCGTTTTCTATGGCTTCGAAGCCCTGCTCCCGCTGCCGTTCAGTCCCTCGATCCAGCCGGGCGCGCTATTGCTCGCCCTGCTTTACGGCACGCTGATCACGCTCGCCTTCGTGCTGTGGCCGCTCGGCCGCGCCCATGACGTCGCGGTCGCAGCCCTTTTCCGCGACAGGATCGAGCCGCCCGGCAACTGGCCGCGGCGGCGTTACGTGGCGCTGACGGTGATTGCCATTGCCGCCCTTGCGGGGCTCGCGATCGGTGTCGCTGAAGACCGCAAGATCGCGCTGATCTATGTCGTGGCGTCGGCAGCCGTTTTTGTCGTGCTGCGTCTGCTTGCCGCCGCCATCATGGCCGTTTCCCGTCGCGTGCCGCGGCCGCGCTCAACGACGCTCCGCTTGGCGCTTTCCAACATCTACCGGCCGGGCGCGCTCACGCCCTCGGTGGTGCTCTCGCTTGGCCTCGGGCTCTCGCTCCTCGTCACGCTCGCGCTGATCGAGGGAAATTTGCGCCGCCAGCTCACCTCCACGCTGCCGAAACAGGCGCCGAGTTTTTTCTTTCTCGATATCGCCTCGGCGGAAGCGGAGCGCTTCAACGCGTTCGTCCGCGGCCATTCGCCGACGGACGCGCGGCTCGACGAAGTGCCGATGCTGCGCGGCCGTATCGTCAGCCTGAAAGGCGTGCCCGTCGAAGAGATCAAGCCCGATCCGGAAGCCGCTTGGGTGCTGCAATCGGATCGCGGCATCACCTTCGCGGAAGATGTGCCGGAAGGCTCGGCGATCGTCGAAGGCGCCTGGTGGCCGAAAGACTATGACGGGCCGCCGGCGGTCTCGTTCGAAAAGCGGACCGCCGACCTTTTGAAATTGAAGGTGGGCGATCCGATCGTCGTCAACGTGCTCGGCCGCAACGTGGAGACCACGATCGCCAATTTGCGCCGCGTCGATTGGGAAAATCTCGGCATCAATTTCGTGATGTTGTTCCCGCCGAACACGTTCCATGGCGCGCCGTACACTTTGCTCGCGACGCTGACCTATCCCGACGGCGGAAAGCCGGACACCGAGTTGAAGTTGATCAAGGAAATCGCGCTCGCCTTCCCGGCCGTGACGACCGTGCGCGTGAAAGAGGCGCTCGACGCCATCAATTCGATCGTCGCCGACCTCGCGGTGGCGGTGCGCGCCGCCGCCGGCATCACGCTCATCGCGAGCATTCTGGTGCTGGCGGGCGCGCTCGCGGCCGGTCATCACACGCGCGTCTATGACGCGGTGATCCTGAAAACGCTGGGGGCGACGCGCGGCCGGCTCGTGCTCGCCTACGGGCTCGAATACGCGATCCTTGGCTCGATTACGGCGATGATCGCGACGGCGGCGGGCGCTGCCGCGGGGGCTTACGTGGTGAAGGAAGTCATGCATTTCCGCTTCGTTTTCACGCCCTCGGCGGCCTTGATCGCGGCGGGAGTGTCGGTTTTCTTCACGGTCGCCTTCGGGCTCGTCGGCACCTGGCGGGCGCTCGGGCAGAAACCGGCCTCGGTATTGAGGAATTTGTGATTTTCCGGCCCCGGAAGCGGGTTTTTCACCGTTCGCGCAACCTTTCCGGAAATTCACTTGCCGCCATAATCCGCGATCCCCATATTACCTGCCGGAATCGATCATGAGACCCCGATTACAACGGGGCCTGTCGTAAGTGGGAGCTTAGAGGGAAAAGAGGTCATCATGTCCGACTACAACACCAATCCAGCCAACCGCGTTGGCACGCCGGCTGCGCGCGCAGGCGTCGCGGTCGACCAGGGCCTGCGGGCGTACATGCTCAGGGTCTACAATTACATGGCCCTCGGGCTTGCGATTACCGGCGCCGCCGCGCTCGGCGCGTTTGTGATGGCGGTCGACCGCTCCGGCGGGGTGGCGAAACTCACCGCTTTCGGCAGCCTGATCTACACGAGCCCGTTCAAGTGGGTCGTAATCTTCGCGCCGCTCGCGCTCGTCTTTCTGCTCAGCTTTCGTATCGACCGCATGAGCGTCGCCGCGGCACAAGCCACGTTCTGGATTTATGCCGCGCTCGTGGGCTTGTCGCTGTCGGTGATCTTCCTCGTCTTCACCGGCCAGAGCATCACGCAGGTCTTCTTCGTGACGGCGGCTTCGTTCGGGGCGCTCAGCCTCTACGGCTATACGACCCAGCGCGATCTCTCCGCCATGGGCGCGTTCTTGATGATGGGGCTCTTCGGCGTCATCATCGCAACTCTCGTGAACATCTTTCTGCAGTCCACGATGATGCAGCTCATCATCTCTATCGTGGGCGTGCTGGTGTTCGCCGGGCTCACGGCGTGGGACACCCAGCGCATCAAGGCGATGTATTTCGAGGCCGACGACGAAGTGGTCGCGGGCCGCAAGGCCGTCATGGGGGCGCTCGCGCTCTACCTCGACTTCATCAACCTGTTCATGATGCTGTTGCAGCTCTTCGGTCGCCGCAACTGACGGCCGTTACGCGCGAAAAAAGAAAGGCCCCGCTTCGGCGGGGTCTTTTTTTGCTTCGAGGGTCCCTGAAACCTAGTTGACGACGCGGAGAGGATCGATTGCGCGCAAGACGCCATCGAGGCTATGGCCGCGCTTCAAGACGAGGCCGGATGCCGCCACCACCGCATAAGCGCCCTGACGGCGCGCCAGCGCCATGTTCTTTTCGATGCGATAGAGCGGCATTTCGGACGAGCGCCGGAATACGGAAAACACGGCACGGTCCTTGAGGAAGGCAATGGCGTAATCGCGCCATTCGCCGGCCGCGACCTTGCGGCCGTAAAGTTCAAGAATGCGCATGAGCTCGCGGCGGTCGAAGGTCACTTTCGGGCCGGGAGGCTTGGAACTTTTGCCCCCCGGGAACGCTATCGGTTCGAGATCGCCCATCGCGCCTCCTGGTATACCTGCGACTTTCCAACGCTCATGTTCGCGCCGCGCCGGGAAGCGCGCAAGCCTCACGCAGCCGTTAACAAAATCATAATATCGCCCGATTTCGGCCCCGGCCGCGCCAAAGCGGGAGGCGAATTTAAAGCCTCGTAGCCTCCGGGTCGGCCTCGTAGAAGCTCCGGTCAATTCCCAGCCCCCCAGCCCCCCGGGCTTTTGCGGGCCGACCCAATCAGTTTCGCGTACGGTTCAATCCCCCAACGCGCTTCGGGCCGGTGCAAACCGGCCCGTTTTTTATTTTTGGCGGTTGGATTTTTTAGCGCAGCTCGATCATCGAGGCGCCGCGGACGGGGCCGGGATTTTCGATCGAGCCGGGCTGCACGAGAATCACGATCGCATCGGCGTCCTTGGTATTGAGCTCAGTTAACGGCAGCGAGCTCTTCATCGGCGCGCCGGTCCATTCGGCGACACGCTGCCAGGAACGGACCACATTGGAGTAGGTGATGGTGCGGCCATGATTTTCGCCGCGGCCGATTGCGACCGGTGTTGCGTGCGCAACGGTCAGGAGCCACACCGAAGCCGGTGCGCCTTGCCCGGCGCCGATGTCGACTTCGATGTTGTCGCCATTGCGGGTCAATGCAACCGGCACCGTGGCCTTCGCGGCGCTCTTGCAGGCGGTTTCGATGGCCTGGCGATCGCTGCCGATCACCTGCGCGGAGCCGTTGACAACCACCTGCGGCGTGTAGACTTGACGGTCGCCGCGGGCGCCGGCGTAGCCGCGCTGGCGCATCGAATTAGCGTGCTGCGCGAGCGTATCCTTCCAGCCGAGATAGTCCCAATAATCGACCGGAACACTGAGCGCGATCACGCGGCCTTCCTTCACGAGCTCGCCGAGCACGCGATCCGCCTCGGGGCACGACGAGCAGCCCTGGCTCGTGAAAAGCTCGACCACCGCTTTCGGCTCGGCCGCGAGCGCGGGCGTGGCGAGCAATGCGAGCAGCGAAAGCAAAGCGGAAAATTTGCGGGCGGCCATTGTTACCGAGTTCCTGAAACCGATTCTGAAGTCATGCTCCTTCTAGGCGCGAAGAGCGAGTCACTTCACGGTGAAATCAGGTCGCCTTTTCGTGAACGCGGCTTTATGCCGCGAGTTGGCGCAAAACATAGTTCAGAATTCCGCCGTTCTTGAAATAATCCAGCTCGTCCAGCGTATCGATCCGGCAGAGCAGCGGCACCTCTTTGAGCGAGCCGTCGGCGGACTTGATTTCGGCGGTGAACTTCTGGCGCGGCTTCAGGCCCGTCGCGATGCCCCGAATCGTCACGACTTCGTCGCCCTTCAGCCCCAGCGTTTGCCAGGACGTTCCGTTCTCGAAGGTGAGCGGGATGACGCCCATGCCGACGAGGTTGGAGCGGTGGATGCGCTCGAAGGATTGCGCAATCACCGCACGAACGCCGAGAAGCATCGTGCCCTTCGCGGCCCAGTCGCGCGAGGAGCCGGTGCCGTATTCCTTGCCTGCGAAGACGACGAGCGGCACATGCTCGCGCTTGTAGCGCATGGCGGCGTCATAGATCGAAAGCCGCTCGCCCGACGGATAGTGGACGGTCACGCCGCCCTCGACGCCCGCCACCATCTGGTTCTTGATGCGGATGTTGGCGAAGGTGCCGCGCATCATCACCTCGTGATTGCCGCGGCGCGTGCCGTACTGGTTGAAGTCGATGACCTCGACGCCGTGATCGACCAAGTATTTTCCCGCGGGCGAAGCCGCCTTGATGGATCCCGCCGGCGAGATGTGGTCGGTGGTGATCGAATCGAGGAAGAGGCCGAGGACGCGCGCGTTCACGACGTCGGTGAGCGGGGTAGGCTTGCGGCTCATGTGAACGAAATAGGGCGGGTTCTGCACATAGGTTGATTGCGAATCCCATGGATAGGTGTCGCTTTTCGCGACCTTGATCGAACGCCAGTGCGCGTCGCCCTTGAAGACGTCGGAATATTTCTTCTGGAACAGCTTCTTCGTGACGGTGCGGCGAACGAAGGCCGAAATCTCCTTCGAATTGGGCCAAATGTCCTTCAGATACACCGGCTTGCCGCCCTTGCCGGTTCCGAGCGGCTCCGTCGACAGGTCCTTGAGCATCGAGCCCGCCAGCGCATAGGCGACGACGAGCGGCGGCGAGGCAAGGTAATTCGCGCGCACGTCGGGGTTCACGCGGCCCTCGAAATTGCGGTTTCCCGAGAGCACCGCCGCGGCGACAAGGTCGCTCGCGCCGACGGTCTTCGAGATCGCGTCAGGCAGCGGCCCGGAATTGCCGATGCAAGTCGTGCATCCGAAGCCGACAAGGTTGAAACCCAGCGTATCGAGGTCCTTTTGCAGGCCCGATTTCGCGAGATAGTCGCCGACGACCTGCGAGCCCGGCGCGAGCGAGGTCTTCACCCACGGTTTTACTTCGAGGCCCTTCTTCACGGCGTTGCGGGCAAGAAGACCGGCGCCGATCATGACGTTCGGGTTCGAGGTGTTGGTGCAGGAGGTGATGGCGGCGATCACCACGTCGCCATGGCCGAGGTCGAATTTTTCGCCGGCGACCTTGAAGCGGCGGCCGAGCTCGGTGGATTTCTTGAACTCCCTGTCCATCGATTCGGTGAATCCCGCCTTGACCTTTGATAGCGGCACGCGGTCCTGCGGCCGCTTGGGACCGGCGAGCGAGGGCTCGACGGTCGCGAGATCGAGCGCCAGCGTGTCGGTGAAGACCGGATCAGGCACGGATTTCGTGTGGTAGAGGCCTTGCGCCTTGGCGTAGGCGGCGACGAGCGCGACGTGATCCTTGTCGCGCGCGGTATCGGAAAGGTAGCGAAGCGTCTCCTCGTCGATCGGAAAGAAGCCGCAGGTCGCGCCGTATTCGGGCGCCATGTTGCCGATGGTGGCGCGATCCTCGAGCGAAAGCGCACCGACACCCGCGCCATAGAACTCGACGAACTTGCCGACCACGCCTTGCTTGCGCAGCATTTCGGTGACGGTGAGAACGAGGTCGGTGGCGGTGACCCCCTCTTTCATCTTGCCGGTGAGGCAGAAGCCGACCACTTCGGGGATCAGCATCGAGATCGGCTGGCCCAGCATCGCCGCTTCCGCTTCGATGCCGCCGACGCCCCAGCCCAGCACCGAAAGTCCGTTGACCATCGTGGTGTGGCTGTCGGTGCCGACGAGCGTGTCGGGATAGGCCACCTCGGCGGTCTTGCCGTCCGCGCCCTTTTCCTTGCGCGACCAAATCGTGCGCGACAGATATTCGAGGTTGACCTGATGGCAGATGCCGGTGCCCGGCGGCACCACGCGAAAATTGTCGAAGGCTTGCTGGCCCCATTTTAGGAAACGATAGCGCTCGAGATTGCGCTTGTATTCAAGCTCGACGTTCTGCTTGAAGGCGCGTGGCGTGCCGAAATGATCGACGATGACGGAGTGATCGATGACGAGGTCGACCGGCACCAGCGGGTTGATCTTCTTCGGATCGCCGCCGAGCGATCTCATGGCGTCGCGCATCGCGGCGAGGTCGACCACCGCCGGCACGCCGGTGAAGTCCTGCATCAATACGCGCGCCGGACGGAACGCGATCTCGCGGTCGCTTCTGCGTTTCTTCGCCCAATCTGCGATCGCCTTGATATCTTCCTTCTTGACCGTGCGGCCATCCTCGTGGCGGATGAGATTCTCCAAGAGGACCTTCATCGAGAACGGCAAGGTCGAAATGCCGGCAAGGCCGTTTTTCTCGGCGATGGGCAGGCTGTAATAGTCGTAGGTCTTCTTGCCGACCTTCAGGGTGCGGCGGCATTTGAAGCTGTCGAGGGCGGTCACGGGAGGTCTTTCCTGGGATCTTCCAATTGTCGCGCGCTTTATATAGCGATTTAGAAGCGCGGTCACCGCGACGAAGGCGTAAGGCGAAACCCGCCCGCTATTGGGCTGAAATCGAAGGTTCGGAGGCCCGATGCGATTACTGGCGGAAGGTCTCGGCTCAACGCGCGGGGGACGGATCCTGTTTCAGGGCCTTTCCTTCGCGGTGGACGCGGGCGAAGCGCTCGTGGTGGTTGGGCCGAACGGCAGCGGAAAAACCACGCTTTTGCGTCTGATTGCCGGGCTTTTGTCGCCGACCGCCGGTCGAATCGCCCTAGCGGATTCGGAAGACCCGGTCAGCGAGGCGGTGCATTTCGTCGGCAATCAGGATGCGCTCAAGGGGGCGCTCACGCTCGGCGAAAACCTCGCCTTCTATCGAAGCCTGTTCGGAGGCGAGGGAGATGCCGTCGACGAGGCGCTTGGGCGGATGGGGATCGGCACCTTGGCGATGCTGCCGGCAGAGGTGCTGTCGGCCGGTCAACGGCGGCGCGCGGCACTCGCCCGGCTTCTGGTTTCGCATCGGCCGATTTGGCTCCTCGACGAGCCGTCCAACACGCTCGACGCCGACGGGCAAACGCTGCTCGCACGATTGATGCAGGAGCATCGCAGGCGCGGCGGTATCGTCATCGCCGCGACTCACGTGCGCCTCAATCTTCCCGACGAGCGAGAGATTTCGCTGGGAGGTGCCGCTTGAGCGCCGCGCTTGTCGCGATTCTGAAGCGCGATCTCAAGCTCGCGCTGCGCGCGGGCGGTGGCGCCGGCATCGGCATGATTTTCTTTCTCGCGGTCGTGACCATTGTGCCGTTCGCGGTCGGGCCCGACCTTCCGCTTCTCAAGCGTATCGGCGCTGCGGTGCTGTGGATCGGGGCGCTGCTCGCGAGCCTCTTGGGCTTGGAGCGCATCTTTGCCGCCGATCACGAGGACGGGAGTCTCGATCTCTTGTTTCTTGCGCCGGCGCCGCTCGTGCTGACCGCCGCCGCGAAAGCCTTGGCGCATTGGATCGCCACCGGCTTGCCGCTCGTGGTCATGGCGCCGATTCTCGGCCTAATGTTGGGGGTCGACCCGCGGGCGCTCGCGGCGGTCACGGCGACGCTTCTCGCGGGAACGCCGGCCGTCACCTTCATCGGTCTCCTCGCCGGAGCGCTGGCGGTGACGCTGCCGCGCAGCGGGTTGCTTGTCGCGGTGCTCGTGCTGCCGCTCGCGATTCCGCTTCTGATCTTCGGCGTTGCCGCCACCGATGCTGCGGTCAATAACGAAGTTCCGTTCGGCGCGCCGTTTCGCCTGTTGTGCGCGATTTCGCTCTTCTTCTTCGTGCTGGGACCGGTCGCGGCAGCAGCGGCGCTGCGACATGCCCGCGAATGAAAGCATAGCCGGCCACCGCATTGCGTTTGCGTTCCCGGCCCGATAATCAGACCCCATGTCGATCTCCGAACTCGCCAGCCCGCATCGCTTCCTCAGCCTCGCGCGCGTGTTGATTCCAACGCTCGCGGTACTTGCGATCGTCTTGATCGGCCTCGGGCTCGTGCTCGGCTTCCGCGCGCCGCCCGATTATCAGCAGGGCGAAATGGTGCGGGTCATGTACATCCATGTTCCCTCCGCCTGGATCTCGCTCGCCGCCTATACGCTGATGGCGGTCGCCTCGCTCGGCACGCTGGTTTGGCGCCATCCGCTCGCCGATGTCGCGGCAAAGACCGCCGCCCCGATTGGGGCCGCGTTCTGCCTGCTCTGCCTCCTCACGGGCGCATTGTGGGGTCGGCCGATGTGGGGTGCCTATTGGGTGTGGGACCCGCGGCTCACCTCGGAGCTTGTTCTGTTTCTGCTCTATCTCGGCGTGATCGCGCTGTGGAATGCAATCGAGGATGCCGGACGCGCCGGCAGAGCGGCCGCGATCCTCACGCTCGTCGGCTTCATCAATGTGCCGATCGTCAAGTTTTCGGTGGAGTGGTGGTCGTCCCTGCATCAGGGGGCTTCCGTTTTCCGGCTCGGCGGGCCGACCATTCATCCCTCGCTGTTGTGGCCGCTGATGATATCGGCGGCGGGTTTCACCGCGCTATTTTTCGCCCTGCATGTTGCCGCCATGCGCAACGAAATTCTGCGCCGCCGCTTGCGCACGCTCGGCATTCTCGCCGCGGCGGAAGCCGACGCGCGGTAACGCGATGGATCTCGGACCGCACACGGGTTTCATCGTCGCCACCTACGCGGCGGCCGCGATCATTGTGGGCGCGCTCGTGCTCTGGGTATTCGCCGACTATCGCGCGCTCAAGCGCTCGATCGCCGAGATCGAAGCGCGCGGCACCAAGCGGCGCTCGGATCGTTGATCGGCTCATCGCGACGCAAGGCGCGATGATGGAAAAGGCGCTCGGCCAATCATGACTTCGGCGCCTTCGCCGCGTAGCGGACGAAAACCGGCGTCTGCGCCAGCGCGAAGATCAAGGTGATTGGAATAAAGCCGAACGTCTTGAAGGCAACCCAGGCGTCGGTCGAGACGGATCGCCATACGATTTCGTTCAGGATCGCGAGCGCGAGAAAAAAAAGCGCCCAGCGCCAGGTGAGCTTCTTCCAGCCTTCCTCGGTGAGGTGGAAGGCGCCGTCGAGCACGAGTTCGAACAGCGGCCGGCCGGTCAGCAAGCCGACAAAGAGAATCGCCGCGAACATCGAATAGATGATCGTCGGCTTCACCTTGATGAAGGTCTCGTTCTGCAGCCACAGCGTCAGCGCCCCGAAGACGAGCACGATCGCGGCCGTGACCAGGGGCACGACCGGAATGCGGCGAACGAGGACGTACTGGATCGCGAGCGCCGCCACGATCGCCAGCATGAAAGCGGCAGTGGCGAAAAAGATACCGCCATAGCTGTTGGCGATGAAGAATAGAAAAAGCGGCCCGAAGTCTAAGCCGAGCTTCGCGAGCGGGTTCAGCTTGGCGCGCGGTTCTGCGGGGGCATTCATGGTTCCTTGATGCCTGTTGCCCGCGCCTGGATCAAGAGGCGGCGGCATCGGCAAGGCCGAGAAGCGCGCGCGAAAAGGCGCGCGCGTCGAAGGGCGCGAGATCCTCGACCGCCTCGCCGACGCCGACGAAATGCACGGGCAGACCGAAGCGCGCCGCGATGGCGACGAGAATTCCGCCTTTCGCGGTGCCGTCGAGCTTGGTCAGAACGATGCCGGTGACGCCCGCAACCTTGGTGAAGGCTTCCACCTGCGAGAGCGCGTTTTGGCCGACGGTGGCATCGAGCACCAGGAGCACCGCATGCGGCGCGGTCGCGTCGAGTTTCCTGATCACCCGGTTGATCTTCTCCAATTCGTCCATCAGCGCCGACTTGTTTTGCAGCCGGCCGGCGGTATCGACGAGCAGAACGTCGCTTTTCTCGGCGCGGGCGTGCTCAAGCGCTTCGAAGGCGACGCCGGCGGGATCGGCGCCGGGCGCCTTGGCGACGACCGGCGCGTTCACGCGCTGTCCCCACAGCACCAGCTGATCGATCGCCGCGGCGCGGAAGGTATCGGCGGCGGCGAGCATGACGGAATGACCGTCCGCTTGCAGCCTTGCCGCGAGCTTGCCGAGCGTCGTCGTCTTGCCCGAGCCGTTGACGCCGATGCCGAGAACGACGAACGGCTTTTTCGAAGCGTCGATGGCAAAAGGCTTCTCGACGGGCGAAAGCACCGCTTCGATCTCGTGGGCTACGAGCGACTTGATTTCGTCTTCACCGAGTTCATGGCCGGGCCGCGCCCGGCCGACCGCGGCGACGATCTTCTCCGCCGTGGCGGTGCCAAGATCCGCCTGAATGAGAAGGTCCTCGAGCGCTTGCAGCGTTTCCTTATCGAGCCGCCGGCGGCCGAGATGGGCAATGCCGTCGCCGAGACGGGAGGCGGTGCGCGCGAGCCCCGCCGAAAACCGCCGCCACAATCCGGCTTCGTTCGCGCCCATGCGCTACGCTGCGAGCAATCGCCGCCCGTCGTGGCCGGCGATGAGTACGTCGCGGATCGTGCCGGGCGCCGACGGCCGTTCTAGGCGCACCTCGGCGTAGTGTTCGGTGCGCCCGCCGCCGCGCTCGACGAGCACTTTTCGCAGGTTACCGACCTCGTTCGCCAGATGACGCCGCAACGCCGTCTCGCCCTTCTCGCGCAGGCGGCGCGCGCGTTCCTTCGTCACACCGCGGCCGAGCTGCGGCATTTTCGCCGCCGGCGTGCCTTCGCGGGTGGAATACGGAAAGACGTGCAAAAAGGTGAGGCCGCAATCGTCGACGAGCGTAAGCGAATTGCGAAACGCTGCTTCCGTCTCGGTCGGGAAGCCGGCGATGAGGTCGGCGCCGAAGACGATGCCGGGACGCCGCCGCCGCGCTTCGGCGCAAAAAGCGATCGCGTCGGCGCGCGAATGCCGCCGTTTCATGCGTTTCAGGATCAGGTCGTCGCCGGCCTGCAGCGACAGATGCAGGTGCGGCATCAGCCGCTCCTCTTCCGCGAGCGCGCGCAAGAAATCGCCGTCGACCTCGACCGGATCAATCGAGGAGATCCGCAGACGCGCGAGCTCCGGCAGGTGGCGAAGGATCGCGCGTACGAGCGAGCCGAGCCGCGGCTTGCCGGGCAGGTCGGCGCCCCAGGCGGTGAGATCGACGCCGGTGAGCACGACTTCGCTGTAGCCGTTCTCGACGAGGCGGCGAATCTGCGCGACGACCTCTCCGGCGGGCACCGAGCGCGACGGGCCGCGGCCATAGGGAATGATGCAGAAGGTGCAGCGGTGATCGCAGCCGTTCTGCACTTGCACGAAGGCGCGGGCGCGACCCTCGAAGCCGTCGACGAGATGCAACGCGGTCTCGCGCACCGCGGCGAGATCGCCGATCTTGACCTTTTCCTCGGCGCCGATGCCGAAATCGAGCGCGCGTTTCGTTTCGATCCAAGTCTCGGGATCTGTTTTCGACGCGTTGCCGAGCACGCAGTCGACCTCGGGCATCTTGGCGAAGGTGGCGGGCTCGGTCTGGGCGGCGCAGCCGGTGACGATGACGCGGATGCCCGGCCGCTCGCGCGCCACGCGGCGAATCGCCTGCCGCGCCTGGCGCACGGCTTCCGCCGTCACCGCGCAGGAATTGACGATGACCGTGTCTTTGATCTCGGCGGCTTCGGCATGGCGGCGCACGGTCTCGGATTCCGCCGCGTTCAGCCGGCAACCGAAATTGATGACCTCGAGAGACATCATTTCCTCAAGCAGCGTTAACTTCGGCAAGCATCGCGGGAGAAAGTTCGCCCTCGAACTCGTACTCGACCGGCCCGCTCATCAGCACGTGGTCGTCGCTTTGGCGCCATTCGATTTGCAGGTCGCCGCCCGGCAGGGTGACGCGGACCTTGCGTCCGGTACGCTTGGTGCGAACGGCCGCGACGGCGGCGGCGCAGGCGGCAGAGCCGCAGGCGCGCGTGAGTCCGGCGCCCCGCTCCCAGGTTCTGACGATGAGATGATCCGGCCCCGCGACCTGGGCGAGCGAGATGTTCGCGCGCTCGGGAAAGATCGGGTGGTTCTCTAACATCGGTCCGAAGCGCGCGAGGTCGTGCGCGGCGACGTCATCGACCCAAAAAATCACATGCGGATTGCCCATGCTCACCGCCGAGGGCGAGTGCAGCACCGGCTTGTCGATCGGCCCGATCTGCAGCTCGATCGCGCGGGTATCGCGGAATTCCTCGGCGAGCGGGATTTCGTCCCAGCGCAAGCGCGGCGGGCCCATATCCACCGTCACCATGCCGGGCTTGGATTCGATCTCGCAGGCGACGACGCCCGCCGACGTTTCGAACGCGAGGGCCTTCTTCCCCGTCGCCTTCGAGACGAGCGCGGCAATACAGCGCATGCCGTTGCCGCAGGCGCCGGCCTCCGAGCCGTCGGAGTTGAAAATCCGCACGAAGGCTTCGGTGCCGGCCGTCTTCGGCGGATAGAGCGCCATCAACTGATCGAACGGCACGGCGCCCGGGCGGGCAATGGCGCGCGCTTCTGCCGCAGTGACCGGCGCCGGAGCGGCGCGCAGATCGAGCACGACGATCTCGTTGCCGAGGCCGTTCATCTTGACGAAGGGGCGGTTCTGCAGCGCGCTCATGACAACCGTCGCAATGGAGGGAACTTATAGGGGAAAGCGAGGGGCGTTTGCGAGTCACCGCGGCCGGCTACTACCCGACTTGCCGCATTCGGTGTTAAAGAATCATGGCGACATCCGGTTGCACCAGGATCAGCCATGGCGCCCCGCTCCGCCCTCATTCCGCTGATGACCCGCTTTCTCGCGGCATTGCTGCTCGCCTTTGTGCTCGCTGCCGCCGCGCGGGCGCAGGAATCGAAGGCGCCCGCACCGAGCGCTCGCCAGGATCCCTTCGGCGAGGAAGTCATGCTGCCCGAGCGCAAGGCGCTCTTTCGCCACAACAAGACGAGTTGGGTAGAAGCTTGGGTCAATCTTGTCGCCGCCTTCAAGACGGTGCGCGCGGAAGCCGAACGGTTGAAACTCAAGGTGACCGACCCCTCGCTCGTGATCTATCGCTCCACGAGCGACGAGGGCTTCGAATTCGACGCCGCGCTGCCGATCGAAGGCGATCCCGCCTCGCCGCCCGGCGAGGATTTCAAGATCGCGCCGACGCGCACCGGCAAGGCGATCAAGTTCGTCTATCGCGGGCCGTTCGACGCGATGGATTCGACCTACGAGAACATCAGCAATTATATCGATTCCAAACGCATCGATGCCGAGGACCTCTCGATCGAGGAATACATAACCGATCCGGTGACGACGAAGCCGGAAGAGATCGTGATCAATATCTATATGCCGCTGAAGAAGTGAGCGGCGGCGGATTTTCCTCCGCCGCGCTTAGAGCATTATCGCTTTGGGTTGAATCACCGCGCGTCCCAGACATTTTGCCGGGGCATGATCTGTTCCGAAAACCGGTTCCCACTTTTCGGAATCATGCCCTAGGCGATTTCCCATACCTCGCCGGGCAGAAGCGTGCGGAAGCGCTCGGCCGAAACGTTCGCCGTCCTGAGTGCCGCCGCAAGCGCTTTTCGCGGTGCATCGATCGCCTCATAGGTGAGCTTGAATGTGCCGTGATGATGGGCGAGCGCGAACTCCGCGCCGCAATCGGCGAGCGCTTGCACGGCTTCTTCCGGATTCATGTGCTGGTCGCGCATGAACCAGCGCGGCTCATAGGCGCCGATCGGCAGGGTCGCGAGACGGAAGGGACCGTGGCGTTCGCGCGCGGTCTTGAAATGATGGCCGCCGCCATAGCCCGAATCGGCGACGAAGTAGACTTTTCCATTTGGCGTCTCGATCACGAAGGAAGCCCACAACGCTTTATTGCGGTCCCAGAGGCTGCGCGCCGACCAGTGGCGCGCAGCGACGGGGGTCACCGCGAAGCCGCGGCCGAGATCGACGCGCTCTTCCCAGTCACGGGCCTCGGCGCGGATCGCCGGATCGTAGGCGCGCATGATGGCGTCGTTGCCGAGCGGCGTGATCACGCGCGGACGATGCGCGGCCGCAAGCCGCGATAGCGTCGTGACATCGAGGTGGTCGTAATGGCAATGCGACACCAGCACGACATCGATCGGCGGCAGCGCGTCGAACGCAATGCCGGGATCGTTGACGCGCTTCGGCCCGACGAAGGTGAAAGGCGAAGCGCGCTCGGACCAGACGGGGTCGCACAGGATGTTCAGGCCGGCGGTCTGAACGAGCACGCTCACATGGCCGACATAGGAAACGCGGATGGTTTTTCCGTCGACCCGCGCGGGCGGCCGGTCGGAGTGGGGACTCGGCGCCCATTCCGGCCATTTCGCGCCGGTCTTGCTAAAAAACCGCAAAAGGTCGGCCGGCTTTTTCAAGGGCGAGCTGTAAGGGTCGAAGAAGCGAACGCCGTCGAAATGATCGGAAGGAGGGCCGTCGTAGTAGCGCGCCAATCGCGATCGCGCGGCTGCGCCGCCGCCGAGCGCGGTGAGAAGCGCGGCAAGGCCCAAGAATAAACGACGGCGGGAAAGCGGCATTGTTTCGCCATATAGAGGCGCGCGAGCGCGGATTCCAACGCCTTGACTTGGTCTTTTACGGCCCCTAGCTTCCGCGCGCTCACGGAAAGTACGCGAGCTTGATCCACCGCCCACCGGTCCACGAGAGGCCGGAGGCCAACGCCCGACAGCGCGATGCGCCCTCGGGCGCGAAAGCGTTTGGCGCGATGTTCGACACGCTGTCGGAAAAAATCGGCGGCATTTTGGGCCGCCTCACGGGCCGCGGCGCGCTGTCGGAAAACGACGTGCGCGAGGCGATGCGCGAGGTGCGGAAGGCTTTGCTCGAAGCCGACGTCGCCCTCGAAGTCGCGCGCGCCTTCACCGACAAAGCGGCGGAGCGCGCGGCCGGCGCCGACGTGATCCGCTCGGTCACGCCCGGCCAGATGGTGGTGAAGATCGTGTACGACGAATTGGTGAGCGTGCTCGGCTCCGACGCGAAGCCGCTCGATCTCGCCGCCATCGCCCCCGTGCCGATCCTGATGGCGGGGTTGCAGGGCTCGGGCAAGACGACGACCACCGCCAAGATCGCGAAACGCCTGAAGGAGCGCCTGAAGAAGAAGACACTGATGGCCTCGCTCGATACGCGCCGCCCGGCGGCGATGGAGCAGCTGGCGGTGCTCGGCCGGGAGATCGGCGTCGACACGCTGCCGATCGTCGAGGGCGAGAATGCGCTTGCGATCGCGCGCCGCGCGATCGAGACGGCGAAGCGCTCGGGCGCCGACGTCGTGCTCCTCGACAGCGCCGGCCGCGTCACGCTCGACGAGGAATTGATGCGGGAATTGGCCGAGATCGAAGCGGCGACGAAGCCGCATGAAGTGCTGCTCGTCGCCGACAGCCTCACCGGCCAGGATGCGATCGCGACCGCGCGCGCCTTCGATCAGCGATTGAGGCTCACCGGCATCGTGCTCACGCGCGTCGACGGCGACGGGCGCGGAGGTGCCGCACTTTCGATGCGCGCCGTTACCGGCAAGCCGATCAAGCTGATCGGCACCGGCGAGAAGTTGGACGCGCTCGAGGATTTCGATCCACGCCGCATCGCCGGGCGCATTCTCGGCATGGGCGACGTCGTTTCGCTCGTCGAGAAGGCCACCGAGAATCTCGATCTCGAGAAGGCGAAGGCCGCCGCCGAGAAAATGCGCGCGGGCAAGTTCGATTTGTCGGACCTGCGCGATCAATTGGAGCAGATGAAAAAGATCGGCGGCATTTCCGGAATGCTCGGCATGCTGCCGGGCGTCGCCAAGATGAAGAACCAGATCGCCTCCGCCCATCTCGACGACCGCGTGTTGAAGCGGCAGACCGCGATCATCGATTCGATGACGCCTGCCGAGCGGCGCAATCCCGACGTTCTGAAGGCGAGCCGCAAGAAACGCATCGCGGCGGGCTCCGGCACCAAGGTCGAGGACATCAATCGGCTCCTCAAAATGCACCGCCAGATGGCCGACATGATGAAGGCGATGGGCGGCGCCAAGCGCGGCATGGCGGCTTCTCTCGGCGGCCTGTTCGGCATGGGCGGGCCGAGCCCCGAGGACATGCAGAAGCTCGCGGAAAAAATGCCAGCCAGTCCGGGGTTGCCGCCGAAGTTTCCGGGACTCTCGCCCGGCGGGCTTCCGGGGCTCGGCGGCTTGCCCGGCCTCGGCGGGCCGAAGGACTTCAAGAAGAAATGACGAATTGGAACGACTGAACTCGAACGAAAGGAACTGAAATGGCTCTCACCATCCGTCTTGCTCGCGTCGGCGCCAAGAAGCGCCCGCAATTCCGCGTCGTCGTCGCCGATTCGCGCTATCCGCGCGACGGCCGCTTCATCGAGAAGCTCGGCACCTACAATCCGATGTTGCCGAAGGACTCGAAGGAGCGTGTCACGCTCGAAATCGAGCGCATAAAGCACTGGATATCGAAAGGCGCGCAACCCTCCGACCGCGTGTTGCGTTTTCTCGATGCCGCCGGCGTCTTGAAGCGGAAGCCCCGCAACAATCCCGAAAAGGCGGTCCCGCGCGCCGAGCGCAAGGCGAAGGACGAAGCCGCGAAGGAAGCCGCCTCCAAGCCCGCAGAGGCGCCGAAGGCCGCTCCCGCCGCTCCTGCCGGCGAGGCAGCCGCGAGCTGATTAGCGGATGCCCTCGGAGCGGGTCCGTGTCGCCAAGATCGGCGCCGCGCACGGCGTGCGGGGCGAGGTGCGGCTGTTCGCCTATACCGAAGATCCGCTCGCGCTCCGCTCCTACGGCGAGCTGGAGGATGAAAGCGGCACGCGCCGCTTTCGCATCGTCTCGCTCCGGCCGGCCAAGGATCATCTGATCGCGCGAATCGAGGGCATCGGCGATCGCAACGAGGCCGCCAGTCTCACGCATCTCGAACTCTACGTTCCGCGCGCGCGACTGCCGCTGCAGAAAGCGGCCGGCACGTTCTACCAAGCCGATCTCGTCGGGCTCTCCGTCGAGACGAAGGCGGGCGAGAAACTCGGCGAGGTGGTCGGCGTGCGGAATTTCGGCGCCGGCGACCTTCTGGAAATCAAGCTTGCACAAGGCGGGAAAACCGCGCTGCTCCCGTTTATCGATCCTTACGTTCCGCTCATCGACGTGAAGGGCGGCCGGATCGTCGCCGATCCGCCGCAGGGCCTATTTAACGAGAACGCGAAAGCCTGACCATGTGGCGCGCGAGCGTGCTCACGATTTTTCCCGAGCTGTTCCCGGGGCCGCTCGGCGCGAGCCTCGCGGGCCGAGCGCTCGGCCAAAAAATATGGTCGTGCGAGGCGATCGACATCCGCGATTTCGCCGCCGACAAGCACCGCTCGGTCGACGACACGCCGGCGGGCGGCGGCCCCGGCATGGTGATGCGTGCCGACGTGCTGGCGCGGGCGATCGATCACGCCGCTCCGGTAAACGACCATCGTCCTCGCATTTTGCTCACTCCGCGCGGGAGGCCGTTGACGCAGGCGCGGGTGCGCGAACTCGCGCAAGCTCCGGGCGTCGTGCTCGTCTGCGGCCGCTTCGAAGGAGTGGATGAACGGGCGATCGAGACGCGTTCGCTCGAGGAAATCTCGATCGGCGACTATGTGCTCTCGGGCGGCGAGATCGCGGCCTTCGTGCTGATCGACGCCTGCGTGCGGCTCCTGCCGGGGGTGATGGGCAAGGAGGCTTCGCACGCCGAAGAGAGTTTCGAGGCGGGCCTCCTGGAATATCCGCATTACACCAAGCCGCAGGAATTCGAGGGCCGGCCGATCCCGGAAGTGCTGAACTCCGGCCATCACGGCAAGGTTGCGGCCTGGCGGCGGGAACAGGCGGAAAAGACGACGCGCGAGCGCCGTCCGGACCTGTGGGCCAAGCGCAAGGACGAAACGCCCAAAGGGGCATGACAAGCGGCCCGGATTGGCGTATTAGCCCGCGATCCCGAACGGACATTACCCGCATTACGCGGTCCCGAAGGACCGGGCGCGAAGGTTGAGAGCCATGGACATCATTCAGACTCTAGAGCGCGAAGAGATGGCGCGCGTCACCCAAGGCAAGCAGATTCCAGGCTTCGCGCCGGGCGATACCTTGATCGTCAACGTCAAGGTGGTCGAAGGCGACCGCACGCGCATCCAGGCCTATGAGGGCGTCTGCATCGGCCGCTCGGGCGCGGGGCTGAACGAGAGCTTCACCGTGCGCAAGATTTCCTATGGCGAAGGCGTCGAGCGCGTGTTTCCGCTCTATTCGCCGATGATCGACTCGATCGAGATCGTGCGCCGCGGCAAGGTGCGCCGCGCCAAGCTCTATTACCTGCGCGAACGCCGCGGCAAGAAGGCGAGGATTGGCGAGAAGCAGGACTTCACCGCCGAGATGGGCGAGGTCGCGGAGACCGCACCTGCCGCGCCCGCCGCCGCACCCGCGGAGGCCAAAGCGGAGTAAGGCATAGGATATGCGGCCGCACACGCTCTACGACAAAATCTGGGACGATCACCTCGTCGACACGCAGCCCGACGGCACCTCGCTGCTCTACATCGACCGGCATCTCGTGCACGAGGTGACAAGTCCGCAGGCGTTCGAGGGCTTGCGCCTGACCGGGCGCAAAGTGCGCGCGCCGGAAAAGACGCTCGCGGTGGTCGATCACAACATTCCGACCACCGACCGCTCGAAGGGCATCGACGATCCCGAATCGGCGTTGCAGGTCGAAACGCTCGCCCAGAACGCGCGCGACTTCGGCATCGAGTATTTCCACGAGCGCGACCGCCGGCAGGGCATCGTTCACGTCATCGGGCCGGAGCAGGGTTTCACGCTGCCCGGCACCACCATCGTTTGCGGCGACAGCCACACCTCGACGCACGGCGCCTTCGGGGCGCTCGCGCACGGCATCGGCACCTCGGAAGTCGAGCACGTGCTGGCGACGCAAACGCTGATCCAGAAAAAAGCGAAGAACATGCGCGTGATCGTCGACGGCAAGCTACCGCACGGCGTCGGCGCGAAAGACATCATCCTCGCGATCATCGGCGAGATCGGCACCGGCGGCGGCACCGGCCGCGTCATCGAGTACGCGGGCGAGGCGATCCGGGCGCTGTCGATGGAAGGGCGGATGACGGTCTGCAACATGTCGGTCGAGGGCGGCGCGCGCGCCGGCATGGTGGCGCCGGACGAGAAGGCGTTTAGCTATCTCAAGGACAAGCCGAAATCGCCCAAGGGCAAGATTTGGGACGAGGCCATGCGCCATTGGGAAACGCTTTTTTCCGACGACGGCGCCGTGTTCGATACCGAAGTAAAGCTCGATGCGGCGGCGCTGCCGCCAATCGTGAGCTGGGGCACGAGCCCGGAGGACGTGGTTTCCGTCACGGGCGTGGTGCCCGATCCCGCCGACATTGCCGACGAATCGCGGCGCCTCTCCAAACAGCGCGCGCTCGAATATATGGGGCTCACGCCCGGCACCAAGATCATGGACCTCGCGCTCGACAAGATCTTCATCGGCTCCTGCACCAACGGCCGCATCGAGGATCTGCGCCTCGTCGCGAAAATCGTCGAGGGCTGCAAGGTGCGTGATGGCGTCAGCGCGATGATCGTGCCGGGCTCGGGCCTGGTGAAGGCGCAGGCCGAGGTCGAGGGCCTCGACAAGATTTTCAAGGCGGCGGGTTTCGACTGGCGCGAGCCCGGCTGTTCGATGTGCCTCGGCATGAACCCGGATAAGCTCAAACCCGAGGAGCGTTGCGCCTCGACCTCGAACCGCAATTTCGAGGGCCGCCAGGGGCATAAGGGCCGCACGCACCTCGTTTCGCCCGCGATGGCGGCAGCGGCGGCGATCGCCGGCCGCTTCGTCGACGTGCGCGAGTGGCCGAAGGCCTGAGCGCGAGCACGAAGCCGATAAAAACGGGCGCGATACGTGCGCGAGTTTTGATTTCAACAGACGAAGATCCAGTTCTCCGCGCAGCCGCGGCAGGGGCGGATTTTTTTCCAGCAGAGCCGCGAATAGGCCGGATCCCACCAAGCCGGCCCCCAATAGAGACCGGGAATAATGAACACCTCGACACCGGATTGCCGTTGCCGATACCACCAAGACCGCCGGCGGTGGCGCACGAATATAGCGTCGGTGTCCGCGGGACAGACAGCCGCGTCAAGGCGAAGCGGGGCGGCTTTGGCCGGTATCGGCGAATAAGAATGGGCAAGCGCCAAGGCAAGCGCAGCGGCGGCAATCGGCATCAATTTTCTCAACATCGATTTTCCTTTCGGGTTTTACGTATTCGTCCCCGCGGCCCATGATCAATTCCGAATCCGCTATGATGGTTCGACCGGAGCGCCGCAAGCAATAGCGCGATATTCACAGGCGCACCTTCGACGAGAACCAAGGCTCGGCTTGCCATGAATCGACCGGACAAAGACTTGTGGCGCGGCTTGCAGGCGCCTTCGCTCGCGGACTTCGAGGAATTGGCCGAGAAGGCCTATGCGCGGCTGCCTGCGCGGTTCTGCGGGCTTTGCGAGCATGTGGTCATTCGGGTCGCGGATTTTCCCGCCGAGGATGTGATCGTGGAGATGGATCTCGAAGGCCCGTTCGATATCCTGGGGCTCTTCACCGGCATCGGGCTGCCGCAGGACGGCGCCGTCGCCGAAACGGGCAGGCTCCCCAACATGATTTATCTCTACCGGCGGCCGATTCTCGATTATTGGGCCGAGCACGAGGAAGCGCTCGGCGCGATCATTACGCATGTGCTCGTACACGAGATCGGCCACCACTTCGGACTCTCCGACGAGGACATGCAGCGCATCGAAACCGAGGCTGATGCGGTGCAAAATCGCTAGCGCGCAGCCGCTGGTTTCAGCTTCGGCGGCGTGGTATTTTGCCAAATCAACAAGCATAGGGGGAAACGACCATGTGGCGTGCCGACATACTCGCCTGGCTCGCAGTCGCAGCCTACGCACTGCACATCATGGAGGAGCGCATCCTCGACTGGCACTCATCGATGAAGAAGTCGTTGAAGCTTTCGATGGATGTCGACCATTACCGGGTCATCGCCCGGGTGTTTTTCGTGCTCGGCGCCATCGCCGCGGTCCTCGTCGGAACGTTGCCGGATGCCGCGCGCGCCTTCGCCGTGTTCCTGCTCATCAACACCATCGTCTTCCACATCTGGCCGATGATCCGCACACAAACTTTCTCACCGGGCTCGTGGACGGCGATCTTCCTGTTTCTGCCGATCGTCTACATGACCTATGTGGTGGCGAACCTGCCGCCGGTGGGATGGATCTGGCCCGTGGTCATCGCCATCGTGATTACGGCCTTCCCGCTGCTGCTTTTGGAATTCGGCAGGAAAAAACGCCGCTAA
>JBGPVT010000003.1:0-26906 GCA_041491825.1 Xanthobacteraceae bacterium
CGAAGTGGCGCGAAAATTCACCCCCAATTCGCGTGCGACGATCTGCGCGAGCGTGGTCTTGCCGAGCCCGGGCGGGCCGACGAGTAGCACGTGATCGAGCGCTTCTTTCCGCGCGCGCGCGGCCTCGATGAAGACCTTGAGGTTCGAGCAGGCTTTTTCCTGTCCGATGAATTCCGCGAGCCGCTGCGGGCGCAGGCTCGCCTCCGCCTGATCTTCGGCACGTTGCTCGGGCGAAACCAGCGGGCGGCTCATCGTGCCAAATCCCGTTTCGACTCCCTGTGACAAAGCAGCATCATGGCTGAAAAAATCCCCAAGTCGTACCGTTATAAGGCGTACCACCGACTTGTTGGAAAAGTTCGTAGCCGCGACTGAAAACCCGCTCGACTGCCTTCCATTCATCAACTTTGTGATCGGGTACTCCATCAAGAAAGGACCCATCACGGGTACACATTACCCACACCCCGAAAAGAATATGTACATATCGGTGATGCACCGGGCAGAGCCAGTCATGGTCATGAATCGGTTCGCGTAAGCCGAGTTCGAATTGTAAAGAGAGGGGTAGCGAATGGTGGGCGTGCGTAAATTGGATATATTTCCCGCAAACCTCGCAAGGTTTTGGCATTACCTCGAGTGATCGAAATTCATTTCGTGCAGAAGTAAGCCATGCGGACTTCAGTTTTTTAGCTTCCGCACGCCGCTCATTATTTCTGATCTCTCCTAGAACGTCGAGGGCGGCACTCCGATCTGATGATCGCGGCGTCCCATATCGACGATCATGCCGCTCAAGCAAGTAAATTACAGGATCCTGTCCATTCAAAAATCGATATCGAGGCTGAAAGCCGAGCGCATCACACGCGAGAGCACGTGCTCTACCATCCCAAATTTTTCCTTCGTAAAGAGCGATCGCTTTGCTCTGGCCATTCTCTCTAATATCAGCGATTAATTCACCGAGTTGCGCATTGCTGATTGTTGGAAATTCCCTAAGGACCGGATGGGGTTCAAGCATCGGGCGATCTGCTATCATCGCGCCAGCTCCTTAAGCCCCAACCGAATGAGCGATTCCGTCGTCGCCTTGTCGCCCCCCGAACGCACGGCGGCGGCGATCGCGGCACTCGCCTGGATTTCCCCATAGCCGAGATTGACGAGCGCCGAGACCGCCTCGCTCACCGGCAGCGGCGCGCGCCGCTCGGCGAGATCGCCCTGCAAGCGCACCACCGCCGGATCGACATTGGCGAAGGCCGGCGCCTTGTCTTTCAGCTCGGTGACGAGCCGCTGCGCGAGTTTCGGCCCGACGCCCGGCGCCCGCGCGATCTGCGCCTTGTCGCCGAGGGCGATCGCATTGGCGAGATCGGCGACTTTCAACGTGCCGAGCACCGCGAGCGCCACCTTGGCGCCGACGCCCTGCACGCCGGTGAGAATGCGAAACCACTCGCGTTCGAGGTCGGTGGCGAAACCGTAGAGCCGGATCTGATCCTCGCGCACCCAGGTCTCGATCGAGATCGTCGCCGCCTCGCCGGGAACGGGAAGCGATTGCAGCGTGCGCGCCGAGCAATGCACGAGATAGCCGACGCCGTGCACGTCGAGGACGACGGAGTCATCGCCGTAGGAATCGATGACGCCGCGGAGTTTGCCGATCATCGCCCGCCTCCCGCCGCGAGCCGCAACGCCGGCGCCGAGCGGTGATGGGCGTGGGTGATGGCGACCGCGAGCGCGTCGGCGGCGTCCTCGCTTTCGGGTGCGGCCTTCGGCAGCAACACGGCGATCATCCTGCGAATTTGCATCTTCTCCGCCCGCCCTGCTCCCACGATCGATTTCTTCACGAGGTTCGGCGCGTATTCGGCGACGGGCAAGCCCGCCTTCGCCGGTACCAGAAGCGCGATGCCGCGCGCCTGGCCGAGCTTCAGCGCCGCGCGCGGATCGGCGTTGACGAAGGTTTCCTCCACCGCCGCCTCGTCCGGCGCATGCATCGCGATGACGGCAACGAGCCCCTCGTAGAGCGCCGCGAGCCTAAGTGCGAGCGTGTCCTTGTCGTTCGTCTCGACCGCGCCGCAGGCGACATAAGAGAGCCGGTTACCGGCGCAATCGACGACCCCCCAGCCGGTGCGGCGGAGGCCGGGATCAAGCCCGAGAATTCGAATGAACCGGTTCATGTTATTAAGCTGGCGGATCGCCCCCGGCGGTTCCGGATTTAGACCCCGAATCGCCGCCCATGATAGACCTTCCTGACGTTTCCACCTTTGCCGCTGTTCTTTCGGAGCGGCGTTTCCTGCTGGCCGCGGCGATTTCAGCCATTGCGGGCGCGGCGCGAGGCTTCGCGGGCTTCGGCTCCGCGCTGATTTACGTCCCGCTCATTAGCGCCGTTTATGAGCCGAAAATTGCCGCCGTAAGCCTCCTCCTGATCGATTCCGCGAGCGGCGTGCCCTATGGCGTGAGGGCGTTTCCGCAATGCCACTGGCATGACGTCGGGCCGCTCGCGGCGGCGGCGCTGGTCATGCTTCCGCTCGGAACCTTTCTGCTGCTGGTCGTCGATCCGGACGTGCTGCGCTGGTTCATCGGCGCATTCGTGCTTTTCGCATTGCCTTTGCTCGCGGGCGGTTGGCGCTATCACGGTAAGCCGAAATTGCCGATCACACTCGCCGTCGGCGCGATCTCCGGGCTCACCAGCGGCGCAGTGCAGATCGGCGGACCACCGGTCATTCTCTATTGGCTGGGCGGCGCGCTGAAAGCCGCGACCGTGCGCGCCAACATGTTTGTGTTCTTCGGCGTGCTCGGTGTCGCCGGCTGCATCAATTATTTCATCGAAGGATTATTCAGCAGGGAATCGCTTGCGCTCGTGGTCTTGCTCGCCATCCCCTACACGATGCTGTTTCTTCTCGGCGCGATTTGGTTTGACCGTGCATCCGACGGAATCTACCGCCGCATCGCTTACGCAATGATCGGCATCGCCGGCCTCGTCAGCCTGCCGATTTTCGATCGCTTTTTTCAGCCGTAGTCAAAATTCCGCTCGCGAGCAGAACCCCGAAGCTCGTGGTCGCCACCCCGACGATCGCGGCGAGATCCGGCCGCTCGCCGAGGATCGGGATCGCGAGCAGCGTCGCGACGACGGGAACGAGCGCGACGAAGGCCGCTCCCTTCGAGGCCCCGAGCCGTTCGATGCCGGTGTTGAAGGCAACGAGCGCAATGATGCCGGAGAGCACCCCCTGCAGCACGGCCTGGAAAACGATCTCGTGCACATGCCCGGCGCGGAGCGCCTCGATCACCGGCATGGTGCCGAACGGCAGGATCATCAACAGCGACCAGAAGGCGACGATACCGGTGGCCTCGATCGGCGTGAGCCCGCTCGCGCGAAAGCCGAGCGTGTAACCGGCGTAATTCAGCGACGCCAACAATAGTAAAAGATGGCCGAAAGAAGTGCTGCCGTCGGCCTCGACCAGGCTGCGGCCGGCGATCGCGAACACGCCGGCCGAGCAGCAAGCGAAGCCGAGCGCGCGCAGCCAGCCCATGCGCTCCTTGAAGAGAAGCGCCGAAAGCAGCGCGACGAGAAGCGGCATCGTGCCCGGCACCAGCGCCGCGAAATCCGCCGAGGTCGCGTATTGCATGCCGGTCGCGGTCAGCAGCACGAACGGCGTGCCCGCCCCGATGATGCAGAAAATCAGCGGAACGATCCTGCCGCGGGCGAAGATGCCGGCGCGCCAGATCGCGGGCGCGAGCAGGATCGTCGGCGCGATCATGCGCAATAGCGCGATGGCGGAAGGCGGCAGCGAATGCGTCACCGCCTGACGGGTGAGCACGATCCACGCACCCCAGATTGCGACCGTGATGAGAAGCGCCGCGTAGCCGACGAGGCGCGCGCGCCGAGCGGGATCAGTCATCATGGCAGTGTAACGGGTGTCGCCGGCCGCCTCCCACCCGATTTCGCGCCGCTTCTGCGGCGCTCACGCGCTCATTTTCTGGATCAGCGCGTCGGAAATCTCGAAATTGGCATAGACGTTCTGCACGTCGTCGTTTTCCTCAAGCGATTCGATCAGCTTCAGGATCTTCTCGCCGGCCTCGTCGTCGACGGCGACCGAGTTTTGCGGCCGCCACACGAGACCCGTCTTCGTGGGCTCGCCGAATTTCGTCTCAAGCGCGCGCGAAACTTCATGGAGATTTTCGACGGATGCGATCACCTCGTGGCCGGCGGGCGAAGAGGAAACGTCGTCGGCGCCCGCCTCGATCGCCGCATCCAGCATGGCATCGGGGGTGGCTTTGCCCACGTCGTATTGCACGATCCCGACGCGCTTGAACATAAACGACACGGCTCCGGTTTCCGCGAGGCTGCCGCCGTATCGGGTGAAGTAGGAACGCACCTCGGAGGCGGTGCGGTTGCGGTTGTCGGTGAGCGCCTCGACGATCACCGCGACGCCGCCCGGCGCGTAGCCCTCGTAGCGGATCTCCTCGTAATTCTCGCCCTCGCCGCCCTGCGATTTCTTGATCGCGCGCTCGATATTGTCCTTCGGCATGTTCTCGGCGCGCGCCGCCAACACCGCCGCGCGCAGCCGCGGGTTCATCGCCGGGTCCGGCAGGCCCATCTTCGCCGAGACCGTGATTTCGCGCGCGAGCTTGCCGAACAGCTTCGCGCGGGCCGCGTCGGCGCGGCCTTTCTTGTGCATGATGTTCTTGAATTGCGAATGCCCGGCCATGATTCCTCCGTGCGGCGAGGCTTATAGGGCGGCGCGTTTCTCTCGTCATGCCCGGGCTCGCAGCCAACTTTAGGCAGGCTGCGCAAGCTTGCCTGCCCCGGCATCCATGATGAGAATCAAAACGCGCTGACAGTTCAAATGGATTGCCGGGTCAAGCCCGGCAATGACGAAGAGAGAAGCTGCCTTACTTCTTCTTCGCGGCCTTTTCGGCTTTCGGCACGGGCTTGTCTTCCTTCTTCGCCGGCTGGTTCACTGAGTGGTCGCCGTCGGTCTTGATGAAGCCCGCGAACTTCTTCTGGAAGCGCGAGAGGCGGCCGCCGCGGTCGAGGAGGTGCTGCTGCCCGCCGGTCCAGGCCGGGTGCGTCTTGGAGTCGATATCCAGCTGCAAATTGTCGCCCGCCTTGCCCCAGGTCGAGCGCGTCGTGTATTCGCTACCGTCCGTCATCGTCACCTTGATGGGATGGTAATCGGGGTGGATGCCGGGCTTCATGGCTGCAAACCTCTTTGTCGTGGAGCGGCGCGGGCCTAGACCTCAAGCGCCTCAATTGCGCGGCTACATACAGGAGAGCGCACGATGACTCAAGCCGCGAGCGAAAGTACCGAAAGCGCGCGCCCGGCCGCGAAGGCGGCGCTGAGGCCGCTTTTGGCGCTCGTGCCCTACGGCCTGCGCTATCGCGGCCGGATCCTGGCGGCCCTCGGCGCGCTCGTGCTCGCCTCGGCGGCGACGCTCGCGGTGCCGATCGCCGTGCGCCAGATGATCGATTTCGGCTTCGCGCCGGAAAACGCGGGCTTCATCGACCGCTACTTCGGCATGATGCTCCTGGTCGCCGCCGTGCTCGCGACGGGGAGCGCGCTCCGCTACTACCTCGTGATCACGCTCGGCGAGCGCGTGGTGGCGGATTTGCGCGAGGCGCTCTTCGCGCATGTGATCGCGCTCTCCCCCGCCTTCTACGACCGCGAGCGCGTCGGCGAGATCGTCTCGCGGCTCACCGCCGACACCACCCAGATCAAGGCCGCCTTCGGCGCCTCGGCCTCGATCGCGCTCCGCAACTTCGTGCTGTTCCTCGGCGCCGCGGCGATGATGGTGGTGACGAGCCCGCACCTCTCCGCGCTCGTCATGATCGCGATTCCGCTGATCGTGCTGCCGCTCGTCGCCTTCGGACGAATGGTGACGCGGCGCGCGCGGGCGGCGCAAGACACGCTTGCCGATGCCTCCGCCTTCGCGGTGGAGGCGATCGGCTCGGTGCGCACCGTGCAGGCGCTGACCGGCGAGGACGCGGCGAGCAAGCGTTTCGGCGCCGCGGTCGAGCGCTCCTTTGTCGCCGCGTTGCAATCGACGAGCGCGCGGGCTTGGCTCACCGCGGCGATCATCTTCCTCGTCTTCGCGAGTATCGTCGGCGTCTTGTGGACCGGCGCGCAGGGCGTGCTGGCGGGAAATATCACGGCGGGAACGCTCGGCCAGTTCGTGCTCTATGCGGCGTTCGCGGCGGGCGCCTTGAGCGAGCTCTCGCAAGTGTGGAACGAGCTCAACCAGGCCGCGGGTGCGGCGGGACGAATCGCGGAGTTGCTGAGCGTCGAGTCCGAGATCCGCGCGCCGGCCCGGCCGCTGGCGCTCGCAAAACCCGCGCGCGGCGAAATCCGTTTCGAAGGCGTGTCATTCGCCTATCCGACGCGGCCCACGGCACGCGTGCTCGACGGCATTTCGTTTGCGGTCCGGCACGGCGAACGCGTCGCGGTGGTCGGCCCTTCGGGCGCCGGCAAGAGCACGCTGTTTCACCTGTTGTTGCGCTTTTACGACCCGCTCGCCGGCAAAATTCTGTTCGACGGCGTCGATCTTTGCAAGGCCGATCCGCAACAGGTGCGGCGGCAATTGGCGCTGGTACCGCAGGACGTCGCGATCTTCGCCATGAGCATTCGCGAGAATATCCGCCTCGGACGGCTGGATGCGAGCGACGCCGAGGTCGAAGTAGCCGGCAAGCTCGCGCTCGTTGACGAATTCGTGCGGGCGATGCCGGAGCAATACGAAACCGAAACCGGCGAGCGCGGCATCACGCTCTCGGGCGGCCAGCGCCAGCGCATCGCGATCGCGCGTGCGATCCTGCGCGGCGCCCCGGTGCTCCTGCTCGACGAGGCGACATCCGCGCTCGACGCCGAAAGCGAAACGCTCGTGCAGGAGGCGCTGAAGCGCTCGATGGAAGGGCGAACCTCGCTCGTGATCGCGCACCGGCTCGCGACCGTGCTCGGCGCCGACCGCATCCTGGTGATCGAGCGCGGGCGTCTCGTCGAGGAAGGCACGCACGAAAGCCTTATCGCGGCGGGCGGGCTTTACGCGCGGCTCGCCGAGCTGCAGTTCGGCGTTGCGGCCTGAGGCTCAAGGCTTCCAGGCATAGCGCCAGATCGGCAGGCCGGAGAACGGATTGGTATCGATGTCTTCGCCCGCGCGCTCGAAGCCCGCGCGCTCGTAGAAACGGATCGCCCGCGCGTTTTCCGTATTCACATGCAGCACGATGCCGCCGGGGGCGAGGTGTTTTGCTTCGGCGATGAGCAGATCGGCAATACTCGTGCCCCAAAGCTCCGGAGCGACCACGAGCTGGTCGAGATAACCGGAGCGCGGGTCGATGACGACGAAGCCAGCCATCTGGTCGCCGCGCTCCGCGATGCGGATCGTATTGTTCGGAACCAGCTCCCGCGTCCAGCGCTCGCGCCACCAGGCGAGCCGTGCGGAAAAGTCGATCTCCAGAAACGCCGCGTCCCAGGCGCGCTGCCAGAGCGCGATCGCGGCCTCGCGATCCGCGTCGCGGTAGTCGCGGACGATCAGCTCGCTCACCGTTCCGTGAGCTTCAGTTCGATGCGCCGGTTGCGGCGAAAGGCTTCCTCGCCGGTGCCGGTGTCGAGCGGCTGGAATTCGCCGAAGCCCGCGGCCACGAGATGCTGCGGCGAGATGCCCTTCGAAATCATGTATTGCACGACCGAGGTCGCCCGCGCCGAGGACAATTCCCAGTTCGAGGGGAATTGCGCGGTCGAGATCGGCCGCGCGTCGGTATGGCCGTCGATGCGGACGATCCAGGCGATGTCGGCGGGGATGTTCTTTTCGAGGTCGCGCAGCGCCTCCGCGACCTTGTCGAGCGCTGGCAGCGCTTCCGGCCTAAGAGCGGCGGAGCCGGCGTCGAACAAAACCTCGGACTGAAATACGAAGCGGTCGCCGACGATGCGAATGTCGGGCCTGTTTCCGAGAATCTCGCGCAGGCGCCCGAAGAATTCGGAGCGGTAGCGCGTCAGTTCCTGCACGCGCTGGGCGAGCGCCACGTTCAGGCGCTGGCCGAGATCGGCGATCTTGGCCTGGCCTTCCTTGTTGTGCTGCTCGGAGGCATCGAGCGCCTCCTGGATGGCGGCCAACTGGCGGCGAAGGGCGGCGATCTGCCGGTTGAGAATTTCGATCTGCGAGGCGGCGCGCTGATTGAGATCGCGCTCGTTTTCGAGCTGCGTCGAGAGCACCTTGTCGCCCTCAGTGCCCTGGCGCAAGCGCTCGCGCTCGCTTTCCGCCGACTTCAGGCTCGCGCGCAACGCCGCCATCTGGTCTTCGAGCGAGCCCGAATTCGCGCGCTCGAGCGAAAGCAGCTCCGAGAGCTGCTTGATCTGCGTCGTGAGACGGCTGAGGATGTTTTCCTTGCCGGTGATTTCCTGCGTCAGAAAAAATTGCGCGATCACGAAGACCGACAACAAAAACGTGAAAACGAGGAGGAGCGTCGACAGCGCGTCGACGAAGCCCGGCCAATAGTCGATCGTACGGTCGCGGCCGCGTTTGCTGAGCGCCATCAGCGCCTCCGTTCGGTCGCCGGCGTGCGCGACAGCTTCTCCAGGAGCTTGCGGATTTCCGTCTGCTGTTCGCCGTGCTCCTCGGCCCAGCTGCGGACGATCTGCTGCTCCTGACGCATGTGTTGGACGAGCGCCTTGAGATTGTCGGCAAGCTGAATGGTCGCCTCGCTTGCCTGCTGCGAGCCGGAATCCTTAATGGTCTGTTCGAGATGTTCGATCGCGGCGGTGAATTGCTCGATCATCGACGCCGGCGCGGCGGCGGCGCCGTCGCCGACATGCAGGTCGCGCACCGTGGTCGAAAGCCAGTCTTCCAAATCCGTGTAGAAGCGATTCTGCGCCTGGCTCGCCTGCAGATCGAGGAAGCCGAGCACAAGCGAGCCCGCAAGGCCGAAGAGCGACGAGGAAAAAGCGATGCCCATGCCGCCGAGCGGCGCGGAAAGACCGCTTTTCAGATTTTCGAAGATCGCGCCGGCTTCACCGCCGACCTCGAGCGACTGAATGACCTTGCCGATCGATCCGACCGTATCGAGCAACCCCCAGAAGGTGCCGAGCAGCCCGAGGAAGACGAGGAGGCCGGTGAGGTAGCGCGCGATGTCGCGCGACTCGTCCAATCGCGTGGCGATCGAATCGAGGATCGCGCGCATCGTGGTTTGCGAGATCGCCATGCGGCCGGTGCGCTCGCGCAACAGCGCCGCCATCGGCGCGAGCAGCACGGGCGGCCGCGCGACCGCGATCCCGGGATCCGCGACGCGGAACCCCTTCACCCAGCGGACCTCGGGAAACAGCCGCAAGACCTGCCGGATCGCAAGCACGATCCCGATCAGAAGCACGCCGAGGATGATGCCGTTAAGACCGGGATTGGCGAGGAAGGCGGCCCAAATCTGCCGGTAGAGAACGACGGCAAGGAGCGCGAAAAGGGTCAAGAACACGAGCATCCGCAGGAGGAAAATTCGCGGCGAGGAAATCTTGATCGTGGTTTCGAAATCTCGCGCCATGGCTGTCACTCGCTCTGTCGCCGGATAACCAATACGGGGGGCGTATTGCCGCGAGGAGGCGGCGAAATCACGGCGGGGTCAAGCGGCCCCTAATGCCGTGAGAAGCGCGCGATGAATCGGCTCGTTCCCCGCCACCACCGACCCTTTTTCGAGAATGTCATGGCCGCCGTCGAGATCGGTGACAAAACCGCCTGCTTCGCGCACGAGCAAGACGCCGGCGGCGAGATCCCAAGGCGACAGGCCATGCTCCCAAAAGCCGTCGAAGCGGCCCGAGGCAATCCAGGCAAGATCCAGCGCGGCGGCGCCCGTGCGGCGAACTCCGGCGACCGCGCTTTGCACCGCCGTAAGCTCCGCGCGGAAGCGCTCCGGATCCCCGCGTCCGCGATGCGGGATGCCGCAGCAAACGACACAATCCGCGAGCTCCTTCCGCGCCGCCACGCGAAGACGGCGATTGTTGAGATAGGCTCCCTGGCCGCGCTCGCCCACGTACATCTCGTCGCTGATGGGATTGTAGACGACGCCCGCGATCAGCGAGCCTTCCCGCACCAGCGCGATCGAGATCGCGAACAGCGGAATGCCGTGGAGGAAATTGGTGGTGCCGTCGAGCGGATCGACGACCCATTCATGATGCGGGTCGGTTCCGGCGACGCGGCCGCGCTCCTCCATCAAGAAGCCGAACGTCGGCCGTGCTTTCGAAAGCTCGCGATAGAGCGTTTCTTCCGAACGGCGGTCGGCGGCGGAGACGAAATTAGCCGGCCCTTTTTGCGAGACCTGGAGATTCTCCACCTCGCCGAAGTCGCGCGTGAGGGTGCGCCCCGCCTTGCGCGCGGCCTGCACCATCACGGTGATCAGGGCGGAGCGGATCATGACGCGCGCTTCGCGCTCGCCCCCGGCGAGGGAGCGCCTCGATCACTCCGCACGGCGCACGTAGGTCGTCTCGTTGGTGTTGACGACGATCTTTTCGCCGACCCCGACGAAGGGCGGTACCAGAATGCGAAGACCGTTTTCGAGCTTCGCGGGCTTATAGGAAGAGGCCGCCGTCTGGCCCTTCACCACCGCATCGGCCTCGACGATCTTGAGCGTCACGTAATCGGGCAGCTTGATGCCGATCGGCTTGTCATCGTGCAATTCCAAAGTCACTTTCATTCCGTCTTGCAAGAATGCGGCGCGATCGCCCACGAACTCGGCCGAAAGCTCGATCTGCTCGTAGGTATCGTCATCCATGAATACGAGATTGTCGCCTTCGCGATAGAGATATTGAAAGTCCTTCTGTTCGAGCCGCGCGCGTTCCACCCGCTCATCCGAGCCGAAGCGGTTGTTGAGCTTGCGGCCGTCGATGATGTTCTTGAGCTCGACCTGATTGTAGGCGGGCCCCTTGCCCGGCTTCACCGCCATGGTCTTCACCGCGATCCACAGCGAGCCGTCATACTCGATCATCATGCCGGGCCGAATTTCGTTGCCGTTGAGCTTCATGGATATCCTCTAACGCGAATGACGCGTTGTCGTGCCAGCCCAGAGGCAACGCCGTCAAGTGCGGCGAAGCGCCGGCCGAGGGACGCGTCGAGCAAGATCTATGCGATCGGTTCAGGCGCGGAAATGCGCGCGGCGGCCTCAGTGATGACCGTTTCCACGCGCTCCGGATCGCTCCAAACGGCATCGCTGAGAGCGATGAAATCGGCGCCCGCGCGGGCGAGCGCAGAAGCCTGATCGGCGGTTTCCGCAAATGCGACGCAAGGAATTTCGAAGATTTCCGCCCACCACGCCACGCGTTCGACGATCGCCTCGAACGACGGCCGCTTACCGGCGGCATCCGGCTCGCCGAACATCACATAATCGGCGCCTAGTTCAGCGGCGAGCATGGCATCGTGCCGCGTCGCCAAGCCGCCGACGCCGGCGATCAACCCCGGCCTTAATATTGGCAGCGCATGGCGGAGCGTTTGCGTGTCCGAAAGATGCGCGCCATCGGCGCCGATCTTCAAAGCAAGATCGGCACCGTCCTGAAGCAGGAAGGCAATGTTTCGCGCCTGCACGAGCGGCAGCAGCGCGCGGGCGCGGGCGGCAAGTTCGGAATCGCTCGCCGGTGAAAGCCGTACGATCACCGCCGCGATGTCGCCGGCGGCAGAAGCCGCCGAGAGCAACCCGGCGAAGGCGGCCGCCTCGCCGATCAACGGGGTCACCAGCATCAAGCGCGCGGGCGGCGTCTTGGCTTTGTTCTGGTTCATTCAGGCGACCGTACGCGCGGAGGGCAGACGAAAGCGAGCGGCACTTTTTCGCGAGCCGGAAAGTTCAGGCTGCTTTCTTTTCCAAGGTCGCCGACCAGCGGCCTTCGGTCGCGAGCCCGTTCATGTGGGCGCGGTGGGCGAAGGCGCGTTGCGCCGCCGGCACGTTTTCCGCCTTGCCGGACCACGCCTTCTGCGGCGCCGCCTGCAAGGCGCGGCCATAGGAAAAGGTGAGCTTCCACGGCAGGCCGCCGATCCTATTCATGGCGTCGAGATGCGCGGTCGCCTCCTCATCGGATTGGCCGCCGGAGAGAAACGCGATGCCCGGCACCGCCGACGGCACGCAGGCCTTCAGCACGCGCACCGTTTTCTCGGCGACCTCTTCGACCGACGCGCGTTTCGCGCTTTTCTTGCCGGCGATCACCATGTTCGGCTTCAGCACCGTGCCCTCGAGCGGCACCTTCGCCTCGAAGAGTTCCATATAGAGGGTCTTCAGCACCCATTCGCTGACGGCGTAGCAGCGATCGGCATCGTGGGCGCCGTCCATGAGGACTTCCGGCTCGACGATCGGCACGATCTCTTCTTCCTGGCAGAGCGCCGCGTAGCGCGCGAGCGCGTGCATGTTCGCCTTGATGCAGTTCCAGCTCGGGATGCCCTCGCCGATGTCGATCACCGCCCGCCACTTGGCGAATTTCGCACCGAGGCCGCGATATTCGGCGAGCCGTTCGCGCAGCCCGTCGAGACCTTCGGTGATGACTTCGCCGGGCGAGAACGAGAGCGGCTTCGTGCCCTTGTCGACCTTGATGCCGGGGAGCGCGCCCGCTTTCTCGATCAGCTTCACGAGCGGGGTGCCGTCCTTCGCATTCTGGCGGATCGTCTCGTCGTAGAGGATGACGCCCGAGATGTGATTCTTCATCGCCTCGGTCGAGCGGAACAGAAGCTCGCGATAATCGCGCCGCGCTTCCGTGGTGGATTCGACGCCGATCGCCTCGAAGCGCTTCTTGATCGTGCCGGAGGATTCGTCGGCGGCGAGGATGCCCCTGCCGGGTCTCACCATGGCTTCGGCAACCTTGTTCAATGCTGTGAGGTTCATGGCGTCCTCCTTCGTTTCCGGCTTATTTTATCCGCAAGGCCTCGACCCCCGGCAAGGGCTTTCCTTCCAGCCATTCGAGAAAGGCACCGCCGGCAGTCGAAACATAACTGAACCCCTCGGTCACGCCCGCATGATGCAGGGCGGCGAGCGTGTCGCCACCGCCGGCGAAGGAGTGGAGTTTTCCCTTGCCGGTGAGGTTCGTGATACCCCGCGCGAGCGCGACGGTTCCGGCATCGAAGGGCGGAAGCTCGAAAGCGCCGACGGGCCCGTTCCACACCAGGGTGCGCACGCGGGCGAGCTTCGCCAGGATCGCTTCCACCGATTTCGGCCCGATATCGAGAATCATCTCGTCGGGACCGACCGCCTCGATCGAAACGGTGCGCGTGGGCGCATGGGCTTCGAACTTCTTCGCCACCACGGCGTCGACCGGCAAGATGATTTCGCAGCCTTTTTCCTTCGCGCTCGCGAGAATCTTCCGGGCCGTCTCCATGAGATCGGGCTCGAAGAGCGACTTGCCGATATGTCTTTTCTGCGCGGCGAGGAAGGTGTTCGCCATGGCGCCACCGATGACGAGCAACTCGACCTTGGACAGAAGATTGCTCAAGAGCGCGAGCTTCGAGGAGATTTTCGCTCCGCCCACGATCGCGGCAAGCGGCCGCTCGGGGGAAGCGAAGGCGCGGGTGAGCGCCTCGATTTCCTGCTGCATCGTGAGCCCGATATAGGCCGGCAGCTTGTGCGCGATCCCTTCGGTCGAAGCGTGCGCGCGATGCGCGGCGGAAAAGGCGTCGTTCACGTAGAGGTCGCCAAGCTTCGCGAGTTCATCCACGAAGCGGGGGTCGTTCTTTTCCTCTTCCGCATGGAAGCGGGTGTTTTCGAGCAAGAGCACCTCGCCCGGCTTCATGGCGGCGACGGCCTTTTCGGCTTCCGGACCGACGCAATCGCGCGCGAAGGCGACGGGCTTGCCGAGAATGCCGGCAACCACGGGCGCGACCGGCGCGAGCGATTGTGAGGGGTCGGGTCCTTTCGGCCGGCCGAAGTGCGAAAGCAAGATCGCCTCGCCGCCCCGCTCGATCACCGAGCGGATGGTCGGCACTACCGCGCGGATGCGCGTATCGTCGGTGACGCGGCCCGCTTCCATCGGCACGTTGAGATCGGCGCGGATCAATACGCGCTTACCCTTTACGTCGGCCTCATCGAGGGTATGGAACCCCGGCATCGGCAACACTCGTTTTGCGTCCTCCGGGCGGGAAACCCGCGGCGCGCGCCGCGGTTTCAGGGGACGGGCGCTTTTTTGCTTTCGTGCGGACGAGCCGACGGAAGGCCGGCGCTTCATCGTGCGCTGAGGCATGGTTCAGCCGAGCTTGCCCATGGCGACGGCCGTGTCCGCCATGCGGTTCGAAAAGCCCCATTCATTGTCGTACCAGGACATCACGCGCACGAAGGTGCCGTCCATCACCTTGGTCTGGTCCATGTGGAAGACCGAGGAATGCGGATCGTGGTTGAAGTCGATGGAGACGTTCGGCTGGGTCGTATAGCCGAGGATGCCCTTCAATTGCTGCTCGGACGCCCACTTGATCGCGGCGTTGACTTCTTCCTTGTCGGTCTTGCGCTTGGCGACGAACTTGAAATCGACGACCGAGACGTTCGGCGTCGGCACGCGGATCGCGACGCCGTCGAGCTTGCCGGCGAGTTCCGGCAATACGAGACCGACCGCCTTGGCCGCACCCGTCGAAGTCGGGATCATCGAAAGCGCCGCCGCACGGGCGCGATAGAGGTCCTTGTGCACCTGGTCGAGCGAGGGCTGGTCGTTGGTATAGGCGTGCACCGTGGTCATAAATCCTTTTTCGATGCCGATCGCGTCGTTCAGGACCTTGGCGACCGGCGCGAGACAATTGGTGGTGCACGACGCGTTCGAGACGATTCTGTGGTCCTTCGCGAGCTTGTCGTGGTTGACGCCGTAGACGACGGTGAGATCGGCGCCGTCGGCGGGCGCGGAGATCAACACGCGCCTGGCGCCGGCGGCGAGATGCGCCGATGCCTTGTCCTTCGACGTGAAAATGCCGGTGCATTCGAGCGCAATATCGACCTTGAGCTCCTTGTGCGGCAGCATCGCCGGATCCTTGATCGCCGTCACCTTGATCGGCCCGCGGCCGACGTCGATCATGTCCGGGCCCGTCTTTACTTCGCCGGGGAAGCGGCCATGCACGGAATCGAAGCGCAGCAAATGCGCGTTGGTTTCCACCGGCGCGAGGTCGTTGATCGCGACCACCTCGATGTCCTTGCGGCCGGACTCGATCACCGCGCGCAGGATGTTGCGGCCGATGCGGCCGAAACCGTTGATGGCGACGCGAACGGTCATGCTCTCTCCTTGCGCGGCAACTCGCGCTTTTCTCCTAGCGCGGCGAACGCCGCGGCGACAATCGCTTCCATGGTAATTCCGAAATGACGGTAAAGGTCCTTATAGGGGGCGCTGGCGCCAAACCCGCTCATGCCGATGAAAGTTCCTGTGCCGATCACCGCGTCCCAGCCAAGCCGAACCGCGGCTTCGACCGCGATCTTGATCGGCGCTTCGCCGACGACCGCCCTGCGATAGCTTTCGTCCTGGGCGAGAAACAAATCGAGGCAGGGCACCGATATGACGCGCGTGGCTATCCCCTGTTTTTCGAGTTCGGTCTTCGCCGCCATGCAAAGCGAGACCTCGGAGCCCGAAGCGAACAACGAGACTTGCGCTTTGCCCTTGGCGGGCGCGAGTTCGTAGGCGCCGCGCGCGCATTTGTTGGCTTCCTCGAAGGCGGTTCGCAGCGCCGGCAAATTCTGGCGGGTCAGCGCGAGCACGCTCGGGCCGCCCGTATATTCGAGCGCGAGTTGCCAGCACTCGGCCGTCTCGGTGAGATCGGCCGGGCGGAAGAGGTGCAGATGCGGGATCGCCCGCAGCGCCGCTAGATGCTCGACCGGCTGGTGTGTCGGCCCGTCCTCGCCGAGGCCGATCGAATCGTGCGTCATCACGTGGATGACGCGCTGCCCCATAAGGGCGGCAAGGCGAATGGAAGGCCGGCAGTAATCCGAAAACACGAGGAAGGTGCCGGAATAGGGAATGATGCCGCCATGCAGCGACATGCCGTTCATCGCCGCCGCCATGCCGTGCTCGCGGATGCCCCAATGCATGAACCGGCCCTTGAATTGGCCGGGGCCGATCACAGCCATCGCCTTCGTCTTGGTGTTGTTGGAGCCGGTGAGGTCGGCGGAGCCCCCGATCATCTCGGGCACCGCGGCGATGAGCGACTCGAGCGCGAGCTCCGAGGCCTTCCGCGTCGCGATCTCCTGCGGCTTGGCGGCTGCATTCTCTTTCACCTGGCGCACGGCGCCGGCGAGCGCCGCCGGTAGCTTGCCGACTATGCGGCGCTCGAACTCCGCCCGCTTGTCGGCGGGAAGCGCCTTGAGCCGCGCCTTCCATTGCTTGCGGGCGTCCGCCGAGCGCGCGCCTGCCTTCCGCCACGCATCGAGAATATCGGCGGGAATTTCGAACGGCGGATAATTCCACCCGAGCCTCTCGCGCGCCCCCTTGATTTCCTCGGCGCCGAGCGGCGAGCCGTGGGCTTCCGCAGTGCCCGCCTTATGCGGCGCGCCGAAGCCGATCGTGGTGCGGCAGGCGATCATCGTCGGCTTGTCGGACTTTTGCGCCGCTGCAATGGCCTTTTCGATCGCCGCGGGATCGTGCCCGTCGATCCGGCTCGCGTTCCAGCCGGAAGCCTTGAAGCGGGCGACCTGATCGGTCGAATCGGCAAGCGAGAGCTTGCCGTCGATGGTGATGCTGTTGTCGTCGAACAACACGACGAGCTTCGAAAGCCCGAGGTGTCCCGCGAGCGCGATCGCCTCCTGGCTCACGCCTTCCATCAAATCGCCGTCGGAGGCGAGCACGTAGGTAAAGTGATCGACGACCTCGCCGCCGAACTCCGCGGCGAGGATGCGCTCGGCGAGCGCCATGCCGACCGCGTTGGCGAGCCCCTGGCCGAGCGGGCCGGTGGTGGTCTCGACACCCTCGGTGACGAAATTCTCGGGATGCCCCGGCGTCTTCGAGTCGAGCTGGCGGAAGCGCTTGATCTCCTCGATCGTCATCGCCGGATAGCCGCAGAGATAAAGCAGCGAATAAAGCAGCATCGAGCCGTGGCCGGCGGAGAGCACGAAGCGGTCACGGTCGGGCCAGGCGGGATCGGCGGGATCGAACTTCAGGAATTTCGTGAACAAGACGGTCGCGACGTCGGCCGCGCCCATCGGCAGGCCCGGATGACCGGATTTCGCCGCCTCGACCGCGTCCATGGAGAGCGCGCGAATGGCGTTGGCCATGCGGTCGTGGTTCGCGCGCGTGCTCACGTCGGTCTCTCTGGAAGCCTGTGTCTTGAAGGCGGCGGACTGATAACACGCGAGGCCCCGGAGTCAAAATGAGCGATGCCCGTTTTCGCGTGTGAAATGGCGCACAGCCTCGCTTTTCCTCCTGGTCATAACTTCGCCCCCGGCGTTGACGCATGATGCTTGCGGACCTTTACTCTTCACCCGTGGGAGTGAGTCGACTTTGAGCGCGATGGATGCGGCCATCCGGCGTCTCGACGCCGCGATCGACACGTTGGAAGCCGCGGTGAACCGCGGCGTCGAACACGGTCGCCGCCGCGAAGCCCTTGAATCGCAATTACAGGCCTTCGGCAGCGACCGCTCGCGGCTCGCCTCCGAGCTCGACCGCATGCGTGCGCGTTCCACCGATCTCGAGGCCGCCAACCGCGAGGTCTCCCGCCGTCTCGAACACGCAACCGACACCATCCGCGCAGCACTTTCGGCGCAGGACCGCTAACGGAGCCCGCAATGGCACAAGTCAGCGTCACCATCGGCGGCCGCGTCTATCGCATGGCCTGCGACGACGGCCAGGAAGACCATCTCATGCGGCTCGCGCGCGACCTCGACCAGAAGTTCGCGCAGCTGCGCGAGGCGTTCGGCGAGATCGGCGATACGCGGCTTGCCGTGATGGCCGCGATCACGGTCGCCGACGAGCTTTCCGAATCCCTCCGCCGCATCCGCACGCTCGAGCAAGAGGTCGAGGGCTTGCAGGAAACGCGGCTCGCCACCGCCGACCGCATTGAAGCGGCCGAGCGCGCGGGCGCGCAGAGCCTCGAAAAAGCCGCCGAGCGGATCGAGCGTCTCGCGCACGCGCTGAACGGCGGCCTCGGCGGCGGCGGAACGGCGCTCGGTTGAGAACGGGGCTGGCTGCGCGCGAGGAAGGCGCCTACATTGATCGCGCGGTGCTGCGGCGCGCGTCAGGAGGCCAATTCCCCGGGGCCTTAACGATCCCAAAGGGAGCTGTCCCTGGCCTTGCCCGTGGGCTCGGCCATTACGGCGCCCACCTACTTCGTAGGTTTCCCGGGATCGCTGTCTCCAACGGCTCTCGTGGCCCGCACTTTATTCTTCCTCTATCTTCGGCCGCATGACCCTCGCCGAGGCGAAATCCGCCGCCAACCAAAAACGCGAACTGCGCGAGCAAGCGATCGCTCGGCGCGATCTCATGCCGCCCGATGACCGCGTGCGCGCCGCCCGCAAGATCGCGGCATCGGTTCTTCCGGTCGTGGTGCCGAAAGGCGCGATCGTCTCCGGCTTCTCGCCGATCAACACCGAGTTCAATCCGATACCCTTGATGCGGAAGCTCTTCGATGCCGGCGCGCGGCTCGCGCTGCCGAAAGTGATGGGCCGCGGCAAGCCGCTCTCCTTGCGCGCCTGGAGCTTCGGCGAGCCGTTGGTGTCGGGCGTCTGGGGCATTCGCGAGCCTGCTCCGGAAGCGCCGGAGGTCGCGCCCGACATTCTGCTCGTGCCCTTCGCCGCCTTCGATCGCGCCGGCTATCGCATCGGCTATGGCGCGGGTTATTACGACATGACGCTCGCCGCCTTGCGCGCGAAGAAGAAGATCGTCGCGATCGGCCTCGGCTTCGCGACGCAGGAAGTGGAGAAGGTGCCGGTGGAAGCGCACGACCAAAAGCTCGATTTCATCCTGACCGAAGCGGGACTCGTCTTCGCGGCGGAGCGCGCCTGATGCGCTTCCTCTTTCTCGGCGACGTGGTTGGAAGGCCGGGCCGCGAGGCGGTGACAAGCCGGCTGCCGAAACTGCGCGAGCGCTGGAAGCTCGATTTCGTCGCCATCAACGGCGAGAATTCCGCCGGCGGTTTCGGCATCACGGAAGCGATCTACAACGAGCTTTGCGACGCCGGCGCCGACGCCATCACCCTCGGCAATCACGCCTGGGATCAGCGCGAGGCGCTCGTCTTCATCGAGCGCGCGCCGAAGCTGATCCGCCCGCTCAATTATCCCGCCGGCGTGCCGGGCCGGGGTGCGGCATTGCTCGCGGCGAAGAACGGCGCGCGCGTCCTCGTCATCAACGCGATGGGCCGCGTGTTCATGGACCAGCTCGACGATCCGTTCCCCGCGGTCGAGCGCGAGCTTACCGCCTGCCCGCTGGGAGAAAGCTGCGACGTGGCGGTGTGCGATTTTCACGCCGAGGCGACGAGCGAGAAGCAGTCCTTCGCGCATCATTTCGACGGGCGGCTCTCGCTCGTCGTCGGCACCCACACCCACGCGCCGACCTCCGATCACCGCGTGCTGGCGGGCGGCACCGCCTATGTCAGCGACATCGGCATGTGCGGCGACTACGACAGCGTCTTGGGCATGGCGAAGGAAGAGCCGATCCGCCGCTTCCTCACCAAGATTCCCTCTTCTCGCTTCGAGCCGGCAAGCGGCGTTGGCACGCTCGTGGGTGTTGCGGTCGAGATCGACGAGAAGTCGGGGCGCGCGCTTCGTATCGCGCCGCTCAGGCTCGGCGGCTGTCTCGAGGAGACGAGCCCGAAATTTTGGGATTAGTGTTCTTTTCCTGAGCCCAGCCGCGCAAACAATGCGTCGAGCACGGGCCGTTGACCCTTCGGCGCGCTGACGATGGAAGTCGAGAATTTTTCGGTAGGGCGCATGGCCTGACGCCCGCCGGACTTAGCGATCCCGCCCGCCGAAGGCCGCCTTCAACAAACCGATCTGCGTCTCGACCGGATTCGCTCCGGGCTTGAGCGGTATCGGCGCTTTCCCGACGCCGCCATAGACGAGCTGATCGAGCCGCGCCACCTGTTCGTGCAGGCGCCGCGAATTGGCGATCAGTTGCAGCAATTTCTTCGGCAACGCCGAAAGCGAATCCTCGTGCGGCGGTTGATAGGGCGCGAGCTTCACCTTCATCTTCTCGGCGCGCGCCTGATCGAAGGTAAGCTCGCCTTCGTTGACCGCGCGCTGCAACAAGAGCCACGACGCAAGCTGCATCAGCCGCGTGGTGAGGCGCATCGATTCGGTGGCATAGGCGAGGGCTGCGGAACGGTCGAGCCCCTTCGCCTCCTTGCGGCCGGGGCCGTCGAGATAGGCGGCGGTCATCTCCACGAGCGCCATGCCTTCGCGGAACAACGCGCTGAATGCTTCGCCCGTGGCGCGGCGCTTCGCCAACACGACGGGATCCGCAGAACTCGATACTTCGGACATTACGCTACTCCGTCCCGCTCTATTGATCCGACGAACAGGGGCGGCTGTAAAGCCGCCTTGTCCCGCTTTGCGAGGGGCTCCCGATGAACTTGCAAATCGCGCGCCGCGCTTCCGTACCGGGCCGGGACATAAAAAAAGAGCCGCTGGAAGCGGCTCTTGAGAGTTTTCACAGGGAGGCGTCAAACAGAGTGGACAGGAGCCACTCGCGTCCAGAAGCTGGACAAATCGATAATGGGCGGGAAACCTTAATAAATGGTTAATTTTACTCCTCGCGCTTGAGAGGCGGCGAGCGCCGGCGCCGATTCAGCGCTTGAAGAAGGTGGTGGCGGCATCCTTCGACGACTCCTTGGAACGCACGACGGCCTCGAGCCGCGCGATTTCCTCTTTTAGCGCGGTAATGCGCTCCTTCAGCTCCCCCACCGACAACAGGCTGAGGTCCGAGCCGATTTCATGGACGGTCTTCGGGCGGCGGATCGGTTCTTCTTCCATCGTTTCCCTCCGGGGAGACGAACAAGGTTAACGGAGCCATGGTGCCGTTGTCATCGTGGGACGAAGTTCGTAGGAGAAACGTCCCGTTTCAAGCCGGAGTTTCCATGCCGCTCCCCGCCCGCATGACCGCGATCGCCATCAGCGCCCCCGGCGGCCCCGAGGTGCTGAAGCCCGAGGAGCGCGACGTGCCGAAACCGGGCGAAAGCCAGATTCTCGTCAAGGTGGCGGCCGCCGGCGTCAACCGCCCCGACGTCATGCAGCGCAAGGGGCAATATCCGCCGCCGCCCGGCGCGCCCGACATTCCGGGCCTCGAGATCGCGGGCGAGGTCGCGGCGGTCGGCGGCAAGGTGAAGCGCTGGAAGGTCGGAGACAAAGTGACCGCGCTCGTCGCCGGCGGCGGCTATGCCGAGTATTGCCTGGCCGACGAGACGGTCGCGCTCCCCGTGCCGAAAGGCTTCTCGATGGTGGAGGCAGCCGCACTTCCCGAAACCTTCATGACGGTGTGGCACAATGTCTTTCAGCGCGGCGGGTTGAAACCGGGCGAAACGATCCTGATCCATGGCGGCTCGAGCGGCATCGGCACCACCGCGATCATGCTCGCCAAGGCCTTCGGCGCCAAGGTGATCGTCACCGCCGGCTCGCCGGAGAAATGCGAGGCGTGCAAAAAGCTCGGCGCCGATTTCGCGATCGACTACAAGACGCAAGATTTCGTCGCCGCGACGAAGGAGGCGACCGGCGGCCGCGGCGCCGATCTCATCCTCGACATGGTCGGCGGCGATTATGTCGAGCGCAATCACGACGCCGCCGCGGTCGAGGGCCGCATCGTGCAGATCGCGACCCAGCAGGGCTTCAAGGTCGCGATCAATCTTCTGAAGATCATGCAGAAGCGGCTCACCCACACCGGCTCGACGCTCCGCCCGCGCCCGGTCGCCGACAAGGCGATGATCGCGCGCGACCTCGAGGAGAAAGCCTGGCCGCTCTTGGCGGCGGGCAAGATCAAACCGGTGATCGATTCCACCTTTCCCCTGAAGGAAGCTTCGAAGGCGCATGCGCGCATGGAGTCGAGCGCCCATGTCGGCAAAATCGTGCTCGAAGTTGGCGCCTGACCTTGCCTTGCCGCTGCCTTAAGCTGCCGCTAGGGGTCGTTTTGCCCGGCATGGGGCGGGCCGCGTTCGGGGAACTACGCTTGCATTGCAGCCGACTTGTCGCGTGTTTCATGCTTGCCGCAACGCTTGCCGGCGTAGGCCCCGCCTTCGCGGTCGAAGCGGTCGCGGTTCGGCCGGGCACGCCCGCGGTCGATCTCCTTCCCGCCGCCGAGCGCTACCAGACCGACAGCGACCGCCTGCAGGTTTCGACGGCGTCCGGCGCCGACGGCATCGTGCGCCGCATCGAGGTGCGCTCGGCGAGCGGCAAGGCCGCCACCGACTGGGCGGTGTTCGCGCTTTCCAACAACACCGACGAGCAGCTCGATCGCCTGATCGTGGCGCCGCATTATCAGATGGCGGGTTCGGGCCTGTTCTGGCCCGACCTCGGCAGCGTGCGGATCGCGAGCGTGACGCCGAGCCAGGGCTTCCGGCCCGAGCGGCAGCCCTCGAACGACGCCGACATTTACCTGATCACCCTCGATCCGGGCACCACCGTGACGCTCGTGATCGAACTTGCCGCCTCCGACATCCCGCAGCTCTATTTGTGGGAGCCCGAGGCCTACAAGGGCAAGATCAACTCCTTCACGCTCTATAACGGCATCGTCATCGGCGTCTCGGGATTGCTCGCGCTGTTCCTGACGATTCTCTTCGTGGTGAAGGGCTCGATCATGTTCCCGGCCGCCGCCGCGCTCGCTTGGGCGGTGCTCGGCTATATCGGCATCGATTTCGGATTCTGGAACAAGGTATTCGCGCTGTCGCCCGCCGCCGAGCAATTCTGGCGCGCCGCGGGCGAAGCGATCCTCGCGGCGACCTTGATCGTGTTCCTGTTCGCCTATCTCAATCTCGGGCGCTGGAACGTGCGCTACTCGCACGTCGCCGCCGGTTGGCTGATCTTCCTCGCCGCCCTCGTCGCGGTCGCGCTCATCGACCCCGCGATCGCCGCGGGCATCGCGCGCCTTTCCTTGCTCGCCGTCTCCATCGTCGGTTTCGGTCTCATCGTCTATCTCGCGACCCACGGCTATGACCGCGCGGTCCTGCTGATACCGACCTGGTTCCTGCTCACCGCCTGGGTGCTCGCCACCGGCTTTGCCGTCGCCGGGCTTCTCACCAACGACCTGATCGCGCCCGCGCTCCTCGGCGGCCTCGAGCTGATCGTGATGCTGATCGGCTTCACGGTGATGCAGCACGCCTTCGCCGGCGTCGGCGCCGAGGGCATCGTCAACGACGTCGAGCGCCGCGCGCTAGCGCTCACCGGCTCCGGCGACGTGGTGTGGGATTGGGATGTCGGCCGCGACCTGATCTATACGAGCCCCGAGGCGGAACAGCATCTCGGCCTCAAGCGCGGCACGCTGGAGACCGCCGCCGCCGGCTGGCTCGAAATTCTCCACCCCGCCGACCGCGACCGTTTCCGCATGGCGCTCGACGCCATTCTCGAACAGCGGCGCGGCCGCATCGTGCAGGAACTCCGCCTGCGCTCGGAAAGCGGCCAATATCTGTGGTTCGCGCTGCGCGCGCGCCCCGTCGTCGGCACCGACGGCGAGGTGCTGCGCGTCGTCGGCACGCTCACCGACATCACCGGGCTCAAGATCGCCGAGGAGCGGGTGCTGCACGACGCTGTGCACGACAACTTGACCGGCCTGCCCAACCGCGAATTGTTCCTCGACCGCCTGGAAGCGGCGCTCGCCTTCGCCCGCGTCGACGAGCAAATCCGCCCGACCGTGATCGTCATCGATCTCGACCGCTTCAAGCAGGTGAACGCGAGCGTCGGCCTCGCCGTCGGCGATTCGGTGCTTCTAACCATCGCGCGCCGCCTCGCCCGCCTGTTGAAGCCGCAGGACACGCTCGCGCGCATCGCCGGCGGCCAGTTCGGCATGATCCTGATGTCGGAGCGCGAACCCGAGCGCATCACCGCCTTCGCCGACACCATCCGCCGCTCGTTGCGGGCGCCGATCGGCTTCGGCGCGCGCCAGATTTTCCTCACCGCCTCGATCGGCCTCGTGCTCGTCGACAGCCAAGCGCGCACGCGCGACGAGGTGCTCAAGGACGCGGAGCTCGCGATGTATTCCGCCAAGCAGCAGGGTCCCGACCACATCGAGGTATTCAAGCCCGCGATGCGCTCGCAAAAAATCGACCAGCTCACGCTCGAATCGGATCTCAGACGCGCGATCGAGCGCGAGGAAGTCTCGATCCTCTATCAGCCGATCATCCGGCTCGAGGACCGCACCATCGCCGGCTTCGAGGCGCTGTTGCGCTGGAACCACCCAAAGCTCGGGCGCATCGGCCCCGCCGAGTTCATCCCGATCGCGGAGGAAACCGGCCTCATCGTCGATCTCGGCCATTTTGTGCTTGAGCGCGCCGCGCGCCAGCTTGCGGCCTGGCAGCGCGCGATGCCGAATGCGCGCCGCCCGATCTTCATGAGCGTGAACGTCTCCTCGCGCCAGCTTTTGCGCCACGATCTCATTCAGGACATCAAGGGCGTTCTTTCGCGGAACGTCTTGGTCGCGGGCACCTTCAAGCTCGAGATCACCGAATCGCTGGTGATGGAAAATCCAGAGCTGGCGGCGCAGATGCTCGCCCGCATCAAGGAACTCGGCGCCGGTCTATCGCTCGACGATTTCGGCACCGGCTACTCCTCGCTCGCCTATCTGCAGCGCTTTCCCTTCGACACGATCAAGATCGACCAGCAATTCGTGCGCGGATCGGGGCGCGGCGGCGCGCGGCCCGTCATCCTGCGCTCGATCATCGCGCTCGCCCACGATCTCCACATGGAAGTCGTCGCCGAGGGCGCCGAAACCGATTCCGACGCGGTCGAGCTTTACCAGCTCGGCTGCCACTTCGCGCAAGGCTACGTGTTCGGCGAACCGATGACGGCGGAGGAAGCCCGTCAGTTGATCGCGCCGGCGCCGAAGCCCGAGCGGCGGCTCGCGGCGAAAGCGGGTTGAAAAAGAAGAGCCTTCCTTCGGGCCTTCCCTTAGGCGTGACCGGCGTCGGATGAAAGCTTCGCCGGATCGATGCCGATCTTGCGCAGCGCGCTTGCATATTTCAGTTCCGCGCGCGTGCTGAAAACAAGCTCCGGATCGGCGTCGCAATTGAGCCAGCCATTCGCGTGAATCTCGCTTTCCAGTTGCCCGGGCGCCCAGCCCGCGTAGCCGAGCGCGAGCACAGCACTTTCCGGCCCCTGCCCGCGCGCGATCGCCTTCAGGATGTCGAGCGTCGCGGTGAGGCAAATTCCGTTGTCGATGGGAAGCGTCGAGTTCTCGATGAAAAAATCGGCGGAATGAAGCACAAACCCCCGCCCGGTCTCGACCGGGCCGCCTTTCAAGACTTTCACCCCGCCCGCGCGCGAAGGCAGCTCAATCAGCTTGCTGTCCGGAATGACTTCAAGCTGCACCAGAAGATCGCCGAAATCGATGTGCGGCGCCGGCTGATTGATCACGATCCCCATCGCGCCTTCCGACGAATGGGCGCAGAGATAAATCACGGTGCGGGAGAAACGGTCGTCGCGGATCGTGGGCATCGCGACCAGAATTTGGCCGTCGAGATAACCGGGCTTCTTGCCCTTGCCGGCTTCAAGGTGGGTGCGGCCGATCCGCATGATGCGAATCTAGCGCGACATTACGGCAATGCAAATCCGCCGGTAGCCGCCTTAATTCACGCGAACGTGCTTGGGCTTTGAGCAAGCGTTGTAGTCTAGGAATGGCATGAACCGGTTTGCCTTATTTTTCTTCGTCGCGCTTACCGCCAATGCTTGGCTCACGCCGGCGCGCGCTCTCGAATCGCCTTGGGTCACGGGGGCGCAGGCGGATGCGCGCTTGCTCGCCGACCGCGACGCAAACGGCACCATTCGTGCCGGCGTCGAGATCAAGCTCAAGCCCGGCTGGAAGACCTATTGGCGCTATCCGGGCGACGCCGGCGTGCCGCCGCGTTTCGATTGGACGGGTTCCAAAAACTTCGCCGACTTTGAGGTCAAATGGCCGGCGCCCGAGCGTTTCATCGACGAAAGCGGCGCCAAATCGATCGGCTATCACGGCCATGTCGTTTTTCCCGTTATTCTCCGTCCGGCCGATCCGACGCGGCCCGTGCAACTTAAACTCAAGCTCGATTTCGCCGTCTGCGAGAAGCTTTGCGTTCCGGCCGAGGCCGAGCTCGCCCTGGAGATACCCTCCGCAGCAAGCGCTCGCGTCGCCCTTCTCGACGAAGCGGAGCGGCGCGTGCCGCGACGCGCGGCCCTCGGGGGAACCGTCGCGGGCCTTGCCATCACCCGTGTGAAGCTCGAGCGTGGTGCTGCGCCGCGCGCGCTCGTCGAAGGATCGGCCCCCGACGGCTCGTTCGATCTTTTTGCCGAGGGGCCGAACGAGCGGTGGGCGCTGCCGCTCCCCGAGAAAATCGAATCGAAAGACGGCAAGTTCCGCTTCCAGCTCGCGATCGACGGCGCGCCGCCCGGTGGCCCGCCCATTCCGCCGAAGCTCGTCCTCACGCTGGTCGCGGGCGACGGGGCGATCGAGGTCGAGGCCCCGCTCGACTAAGCCGCGCACTCGAATAGGATGGGTCCGGCGGGGTTCCTACGATAGCCGGTACCGGTCAAGGAGAGAGCGATGACGATCAAGGTGGGCGACAAGATTCCCGATGCGACCTTCCGCGTGGTGACGGCCGAGGGGCCGCAATCGCGCGCGACGGCGGACATCTTCAAGGGCAAGAAGGTCGTGCTGATCGGCATGCCCGGCGCCTTCACCCCCACCTGCCACCGCAACCATCTGCCGGGTTTCGTCGAGAAAGCCGGCGAGTTCCACAAGAAGGGCGTCAATACGATCGCGGTCACCACCACCAACGATCATTTCGTCATGAGCGCCTGGTCGAAGGTGGCGGGCGCCGACGGCAAGGTCGAGTTCCTCGCCGACGGCAATGGCGAGTTCGCGAAGGCG
>JBGPVT010000004.1:0-23816 GCA_041491825.1 Xanthobacteraceae bacterium
AGACATGCGGATGATCGTGGGGAGGGCTTGCACCCTCGCACATGAACTCATGCGCGCCGATCCGCACCACCGGCACGCCTGGATCGTTATGGAAATGAGGAACGCCCTTGTCGGCCATCGTCTTCTCCCATCGAAGCCGGATTTATCCGACTTCGATCAATCTATAGTGCCGAACTCGGGTAAACCCGAGTTCGGTTTGTGCGCGGAAGATAGCGGGCGAATTTGGCCGTGCCTAGGGCAAGGCGCCGGTGCTAAAGCAATCCCAATTCGCCCCAAGGGCGATCAGGGAGGAGCACATGCCGCGCGTCCTATACGAACGTGACGGGCGTATCGCCCGCATCACGCTCAACCGCCCCGAAGTGATGAACGCGATCGACGACAAATTGCCGGTCGAACTCGAAGCGGCGGTCGAAAAGGCGAACAGCGATCCGAAGGCGCACGTCATTGTGCTCGCGGGCGCGGGCAGGGCGTTCTGCGCGGGCTATGACCTCACCTATTACGCAGAAGCCGCGGGCACCAATGCTGGCGTGCAGAAAATGCCGTGGGACCCGATGCAGGACTATGCCTTTATGATGAAGAACACCGAGCGATTCATGAGCCTCTTTCGCTCGCACCGGCCGGTGATTTGCAAGGTGCACGGCTTTGCGGTCGCCGGCGGCTCGGATATCGCGCTCTGCTCCGATCTCGTGGTGATGGCCGAGGATGCGGAGATCGGCTACATGCCCGCCCGCGTCTGGGGCTGCCCGACAACGGCGATGTGGGTTTATCGGCTGGGGCCTGAGCGCGCCAAGCGCATGTTGCTCACCGGCGACAGGATCGACGGCCGCGAAGCGGAGCGGATCGGCTTGGTGCTGAAGGCGGTGCCGGCCGATACGCTCGACGCGGAAGTCGAGAAGCTTGCCGGAAGGCTCGCCTCGGTGCCGATCAACCAATTGATGATGCAGAAATTGATGATCAACCAGGCGCTCGAAAACATGGGCCTGCGTTCGACGCAAATGCTCGCGACGATCTTCGACGGCATCACCCGCCATTCGCCCGAGGGCATGGCCTTCAAGCGCCGCGCCGAGGCGGTCGGTTGGAAGCAGGCGGTGAACGAACGCGACCTCGGTACCTACGATTGGACCGCCGATAAGCCGATCAACCGGGCGGAATGATTTACCCTCCCCCTTGTAGGGAGGGTGGCTCCGAGCGACAGCGAGGAGCCGGGTGGGGGTGGAAGCGAATGCGCAAGGGTTCTTGCTGACCCCCACCCCGGCGCTCGCTTTGCTTGCGCCGACCCTCCCCACAAGGGGGAGGGTAAAAACACCTAGCCGCCTTAATTCGCGCTTATCTGCCCTCGTCGAGGAATAGATCATGGGACGAACGATCAAATTCGCCGCTTACGCGGCCGTCATCGCGGCTGCTTTCTACATATTGCCGCAAGGCAAGCGCGCGCTCGATCTCAATCTTGCCGCCGACGATCCGGCGCGGCTCGCGGATTTGCAGCTCGCCGGCAGCTTCAGCACTGAGATCGCACGGCGCGAAATCGCCGCGGCGCTGGATCGGGACGACATCGAACTCGCCGAGAGCTTCGCCGCTCTTGCCGAGGAGCGCGGCATTGTCGTGCCGGAAGATTTGAAAACGCGGCTCGCAGAGGCGCAGTCGCCGGGGATGCAATCCTCGCGCGCCGCCGGAAACTTCGGCCGCGGCTTCATCACCGGCCAGACCGACGATATCGCCGGCCTCGCGGGCGCCGCCGCCGGCGACCTGATCGGCTGGGGCGACGTGCGCGACCTCGCGCGCGAGGGCTGGCACGCGCTCAGCGGCCAAGAGGTGAACCGGCTGCTCGTCGGCATGTCGGCGGCGGGGCTCGCGGTCACCGCCTGGACCTATCTCAGCGCCGGCGCCGCCGCACCCGTGCGCGAGGGCCTGAGCGTCGCCAAGGCGGCGGGGCGCACCGAGCGCCTCGGCAAAGGGCTCGTGGAATCGGTCGGACGATCGGTCGCCAATGGCAGCGTCGAGCGCGTAGGCGTGGCGCTCGCCGATCTCGGCACGGTCGAAAGCAAGGCGGGCACGCGCGCCGCGTTGCAAGGCTTGCGCGAGGTTGAGGGGCTTTCGGAAGTTGCCAAGTTGAAACAGCTCGCCAGCGTGAAAGGCCGCTCGACGCTCGCGATCCTGAAGACGCTCGGCCGCAGCGCCTTCATCTTGGGCGCCGTGGCGGTGACGGCGGCGGGCTGGATTCTGGGCGCGATTATCAACCTCTTCTTTATCGTGCTCGCGATTCAAAAGGGTTTCATCGCGCTGGTGCAAAGGTTATGGCCGCGACGTTCATGGCGCTCACGGCCGATGGCCGTTGCAGCGGTGGCCGCGACCGACTAAGAGTCGCGCCTCCCGCGCGGCCCATGCCCACTTTCAAACACGATAATCTTGACTTTTACTTCGTCGACGAGGGCGAGGGTGAGCCGATCGTGCTCGTCCACGGCTTCGCGTCGAATCTCGAGATCAACTGGATTTTTCCTAACTGGATTTCCACGTTGCGAAACGCGGGCCGCCGGGTCATCGCGCTCGACAATCGCGGCCATGGCCGATCCTCGAAGCCCCACGATCCAAGCGCCTACGGCTTGCCGATCATGGGCGCGGACGTGCTGGCGCTGCTCGACCATGTCGAGGTTGAGCGCGCCGATTATCTCGGCTACTCGATGGGCGGGCGCATCGGCATGCTGCTCGCGCTCGCGCATCCGGTGCGAATTCGCTCGGCCATTCTCGGCGGCATCGGCGCCTCGCTGATCGCCGGGCCCGGACGCGGCGACCATATCGTCGCCGCACTTGAGGCGCCGAACGCGGCGGCCGTCAGCGACCCGATCGCGCGTTCCTTCCGTGTCTTCGCCGATGGGACAAAATCGGACCTCGTCGCACTTGCCGCCTGCATGAAAAGCCTCGGCCACAAATTTCCGCCGGAAGCGCTCGCGAAGTGCCGCGTGCCGATGCTGATCGTGCGCGGCAGCGACGACGACATCGCGGGCCCCGCCCGCGAGCTCGCCGGGATGATTGCGAGCGCGGAATACGTTGAAATTCCCGGGCGCAATCACATGAGCGCGGTCGGCGACAAGGTCTTCAAAGACGCCGCCCTCGATTTCCTGCGGCGGCGTCCCTGATGCTCGACCGGCCGCCGAGAACCGAAACCTTCCGCGGCGCCGCCGGCAACCGGCTTGTCGGCGATGTCTACGGCGACGGTCCGCGCGCGGCGCTCTTTCTGCATGGCGGCGGGCAGACGCGGCACGCCTTTGCCGAAGCCGCCGCCCGGCTCGCGCTAGCGGGGTTCACGGCGGTCACGCTCGATCAGCGCGGCCATGGCGATTCCGACTGGAGCGAAGAAGGCGCTTATGACGCCGCCGATTTCGCCGACGATGCGACGGCAGTGGCGGCGGTGATCGAAAAGCGGCTCGCCAAGCCCGCCGCGATCGGCGCGTCGCTGGGCGGCATGGCGGCGATGGTCGCCGAAGGGGAGGCGGCGAAGAAGGGACTGCCGCCCTGCTTTTCGGCGCTCGTGCTCGTGGACGTGACGCCGCGTTTCGATCCTTCCGGAGCGATGAAAATCCAGGGTTTCATGCGCGCCCGCGCGCAGGAAGGCTTCGCCTCGATCGACGAGGCCGCGGACGCGGTCGCCGAATATCTGCCGCACCGGCCGCGGCCGGCGTCGACCGAGGGTCTCCGCAAGAATCTCCGCCTGCGCGAGGACGGCCGCTGGCGCTGGCACTGGGATCCGCGATTTTTTGATGGGCCGCGCCCCATCCATGCGCATCGTTTCGGACACGAAGCGGCGCGCGTCGAGGCGGTAAAGACGCTGCGCATCCCGGCCTTGCTCGTGCGCGGCGGCTCCTCGGAATTGGTGCGCGAGGAGGACGCGCGCGAATTTCTTTCGCTTGCGCCGCACGCCCAATTCGTCGACGTAGCGGGGGCCCGCCACATGGTCGCGGGCGACCGCAATGACGCGTTTTCCGACGCCATCATCGAGTTTCTGGCCAAGCTGCCGGTCGAAGGCGAAAAGGCGAGTCCCTAGAGTCGGTTGCAACGGACCGCTCGGAGGCCGATTCCGTTCTTTCAAGTTTCGATTCAAAGCGCCTTGCTACTTCAAGCGGAGGTTCAAGGGCCCTTTAGAAATCGATTCCGAAGAATTGATTCAACTCCGTCGGACGCCTTTATCGGCGCCATTTTCGCCCCGTGAAAGCTTCAACCTCCGTGCAAGGCTGGCATTCCAGCCATGCCGGGATATTCGCCCCGTTAAGGAGCCTATGCTAAAACCCGCCCCAAATTACGGACCCTCGGGAGACCTCCCATGGCCAAACATCAGCCCAAGCTTGCACAGGGCGTTCGCAGCCTCGATCCGGTATGGGCGCGCGTCCGTGAGGAAGCGGAAGCGATCACGCAAAACGCGCCGGAGCTCGCCACCTTCATTTTCACGACCGTGCTCAATCACGACAAGCTCGAACAGGCGGTCGCCGACCGCGTCGCTTCGCGGCTCGACCATGCCGACGTTTCGGGCGAGCTGATCCGCCATGCCTTCGACGAGGCGTTCGAGGCGGAGCCCTCGATCGGCGATGCGATCCGCGCCGATATCGTGGCGGTCGCCGAGCGCGATCCCGCGACCACGCGCTACATCGAGCCGGTGCTCTATTACAAAGGCTTCCACGCATTGCAGACGCACCGTCTCGCGCATTTTCTGTGGAACCGGGGGCGGAAGGATTTCGCTCTCTATCTGCAGAGCCGCGCATCCTCGGTGTTCGGGGTCGACATTAATCCCAACACCAAGATCGGCCGCGGCGTCTTTATCGACCACGGCACCGGCATCGTCATCGGGCAGACCGCGGTGATCGACAACGACGTGTCGATTCTGCAAGGTGTCACGCTCGGCGGCACCGGCAAGGAGCGCGGCGACCGGCATCCCAAGATCCGGCGCGGCGTGCTGCTTGCGGCCGGCGCCAAGGTGCTCGGCAATATCGAAATCGGCGCCTGCTCGCGCGTGGCCGCGGGCTCGGTGGTGCTGAAACCCGTGCCGCCGAACGTGACGGTCGCCGGCGTGCCCGCGCGCGTCGTCGGCAAGTCGCCGTGCGAAGACACGCCGGCGCACACCATGGACCAGATGTTCGACTTGCCGTTCACCGGCGACGGCATCTGATCCAATCCTGAAACTCCGGACTTGCCCGCGCGGCCTTGGCGCGGCTAGTTTCTCTTTTGCCGCAAGCCGACAGGAGGCCGCGTGGATAAGAGCGCACTGGACAAAAGCGAACTCGAAAAGGTTCAGAATTATCTGCGCCGCCTGTTCGGCAACCCGGAAATAAAGCTCACGCCGCGGATGCGGCGCGAGGACATGGCCGAGGTCTATATCGGCGGCGAGCTCAACGGCATGCTCACGCTCGACACCGAGGACGGCGACCGTTCCTACAATCTGCAGATCGGCGTGCCGGAGCAGGAATTGGGCCCGGCGCAGGCGTGGCTCAGGCGAGTTCTCCGCAATCCCAACATCAAGGTGCTGGCGCGGCCGAAGAAGACGGACTCGGCGGAAGTCTTCATCGGCGAGGAGTTCATCGCCGTTTTGTTTCTGGAAGACGGCGGCAAGTCGTTCGCGTTCCAGATGGCGATCCTGGATACCGACGTCGAGTGATCGACGGAACAGCGCGCGAGGCGAATTAACCTTTATCAGCGAGCGCGCTTGCACCGCGCATTTATAATTCATTAACTGTGCGCCGTGGGGGCGACGGTACTCGTCGCTCGGGTTTGTTCGCGTCGGGTACGGGATGTCGCCAGAGTCTTTGCAGTCGATCTATGCGTTGATCCTCGGTCTCGCGATCGCGGGTGCGCTTTCGACGGGCTATCAAATCTTCGCCGAGCGACCCGCGAGCTTCCGTCTGCTCAACGAAGCAAGGCCGAAGGCGCTCGTGGCGGTGCCGTTTCTCGTTTTCGCCGCACCTTTCATCATCCTCCGCAACACCATCCGCGGCGCCCGCATCGAGGGCAGGGGCTTCGTGGCGGTGATGGCGGCGACCATGATCGCGGGCTTCTGGGGCCTGTCTTGCGGCATGGTGATCATGGGTCTCCTGCGCGCGGCCGGGCTCGGCGGCTGATCCCTCGCTTCTTCCGCCGCGATGTGGCATGAGGCCCCTCGAAATTTCGAGGAATTCATGCCCCTTTACGAACTCGACGGCGTGCGGCCCAAGCTTCCTGCGCCCGGCCGCTTCTGGATCGCGCCCGACGCGGCGCTGATCGGCAATGTGCAACTCGAGGAGGAAGCGAGCGTCTGGTTTCAGGCGGTGCTGCGCGGCGACAACGAGCGCATCCTCGTCGGCAAGCGCTCGAACGTGCAAGACGGCTCGATCTTTCACACCGATCCCGGATTCCCGCTCACGGTGGGCGAGGGTTGCACCATCGGCCATCACGCGATTCTGCACGGCTGCACGATCGGCGTCGGCGCGCTTGTCGGCATGGGCGCGACGGTGCTGAACGGCGCCCGGATCGGCGCGCACTCGATTGTCGGCGCTGGCGCGCTGGTGACCGAGGGCAAGGAGTTTCCGCCGAACTCGCTGATCGTCGGCTCGCCCGCGCGCGCGATCCGCACGCTCGACGACAAGGGCAGGCAAATGGCGCGCTTCGGCGCGGAGGTTTATTTCCAGCGCTGGCAGCAATACGCGAAAGGCTTGAAGGAAGTCGGCTAACGGCGCCGGAAAGTTGCCTGCGCCGTTAACAAGAAGTCCTCACCCGCCGGCCGATATCATGCTCTGCCCAGCACGAGCACGGCATTCAATCCGCCGAAAGCGAACGAATTCGATATGGCCGACCGAATCGGAATTTGGCGCGCGACATTGGGCACGACGTCCAAGTCGCATTCGGGATCTTTTTCTTCGAAATTCGCCGTCGGCGGCGCGATTTGGCTGTGAAGCGCGAGTGCCGTCGCCGCGGCCTCCAAAGCGCCCGCGCATCCCAGCCCGTGCGCGAGCACGCCTTTGTTCGACGACACGGCGAGTTTATCGGCGTGTTTCCCGAAGACGCTTCGCAACGCTTTCGTTTCCGTTCGATCGTTGAGCGTCGTTCCGGTGCCGTGAGCGTTCACGTAATCGACGTCTTCCGCATTCATGCGCGCATCCAACAAGGCGGATCGTATGGCGCGTGCGGCCCCGTCGGGATCGGGCGAAATCAAATCGACCGCGTCGGCGCTCATGCCGAAACCTTGCAGCTCGGCATAGATCGGCGCGCCTCTGGCTACCGCGCGTTCGCGAGTTTCCAGAACTAGGATCGCCGCGCCCTCGCCGAGGACGAGGCCCGAGCGGTTCTTGGAGAACGGCCGGCAAGTATCGTTGCTGAGAATACGGAGCGCTTCCCACGCCTTGAGCGTGCCTACGGTTAGACAAGCCTCGGTACCGCCGGCGATCGCGACGGGCGCCTGTCCCGACCGGACCATTTGGAATGCCTGCCCGATCGCATGCGTACCCGATGCGCAGGCGGTCGCGGTCGTAAAGGTCGGTCCCTTCAAGCCAAGATCCATCGATATTTGGCTCGCCGCCGCGTTCACCATCATGCGGGGGATGGTCAGCGGGTGCAGCTTCGGAGCATTCTCGCCGTACAGCTTGAAATACGAGTCATCGATCGTGATGTGGCCGCCGGCGCCGGTGCCGATGACCGTCGCGGCCTGGAGTGCGAGTTCTTCGTCGAGATCGAGACCGGCATCGCGGACCGCCGCGCGGGCGGCCACCACCGCGAATTGGGCGAAACGATCGAGCTGGTTTGCACGCTTCGGCTCGAAATACGTATTGGGGTCGAAATCGAGGACCTGCGCCGCGATGCGCGTATTGAGCCGCTGGGTCGGTATATTCTCGATCGCCCGGATGCCGGAGCGGCCGTCGACAAGGGCCGACCAAAATTCGTTGAGCCCGCATCCGACAGGGGATACGACGCCGATGCCCGTGATCACGACTCGATTCATGAAGGGGTTTTTTCGGCCATCACCGTCTTCACGGCGTTTGCGACTTTTCCGATCGTTTCGAATTCAGACACCGCCGACTCGTTGGCGTTAAACGGAAGCGTGACGCCGAATTTCTCCTCGAGTGCGAAGACGATCTCGATCACGTCTATGGATTCAATCCCCAAGGCTTCGAGCCGTGTATCCGCCGACAGCTGATCCATGGGGACGCGGGCCTGCTTCGCGATAACTTGCTTGACCTCGTACAGAACATCCATCGTGGTTTTCCTTGCTCACCCGATACAAGCTCGCCATCAAGTCGAGGCTTTTTTCAGGCTAGTTTATAACGCGCGGCAACGGAAGAAGTTTCGATCTTGAAAAAACGAGCGAAAACCGCGTCAGTCTTTGGCGTCGACCTTGACTTGCGAGCGCAAGCGGTGCCAAGCGGCTGTTTGTTTCCGGCGGCAGGCTCCTTCGTCACGGGTCGCGGCGAGCCGGTCCGTGCGCGGCGGGAAGGACATGAAGCCTCGCCACGCCTTTCGGCTGGCTGTCCGCCGAGGTCGATACGAATGACTTCACAAATTCCGCCGTCCGCTGCATCACCAGCGAGCGCTGCCGGTCGATCGTGATCAGGTGATAGCTGTCGTCGAGGATGAGCGCCTCGACTGGACCGCCAAGATATTTCTGCAGATATTCGGTGTTCTTGATGCTTGCGACTTCGTCCTCGCGCGCTTGAATAATCAAGACGCGCTGCTTGATTTGCGAAAGCCATGGCTTCAGCTCGGCGACGAGCCGCCACAGCTCCCGCAGAGCCAGCGAAGGAGTGGCGGGAAGGCCCGCATCGACGCTATGCCCGCTGGTCAGCGCCTTCACGACGATGCGGCGGATGCGCTCGTCCTTCACGCCATAGGGTTCCGCCTCGACAAAGCGGTAGCGGCGGCCAATCGGCGTGTTGATGAACCACTTCAAGAGAAAGCTGTACCAGGGGATCGACCAGCCGTCGTACCATAGCGTCGGCGCCAACATGATCACGCCGCACACGCGCTCGGGCTCGCAGGCAGCCAACCGCGCGGCGAGGATCGCGCCCATCGAGAGGCCGCCGACGATGACGCGGTCGCAATTTTCCTCGAGTTTTGCCAGCGCCTCGTCGGCGCTCGCGTACCAGTCCTGCCAGCCCGTTGTGACGAGATCGGCTTCGGTGCCGCAATGGCCCGCGAGCTGGCAGCAATAGACGGTGGCGCCCTCATCGGCGATGCGGCGGGCGACCGCCTTCAGCTCCAGCGGCGTGCCGCCAAGACCGTGAATCAAGAGCACGCCCGTGCGGCCGCCCTCGTAGAAAATGCTGTTGTCCTTGATGGCCACCGCGGTCAGTTCCGGCCTATACGGGTGAAGAGCTGATCCAGCAATGCCATCGCGAGGTCAATCTCGGATTTCGTGATCTCGAGCGACGGCGCGAAAGTGATGACGTTCTTGTAGTAGCCGCCGATGTCGAGCACGAGGCCGTATTTCTTGCCGTCATGTTCGAGGTCGCCCTTCAGCGCCTCGTCCACCAGACGGTCGGTGATCGCCTTCGAGGGGGTGAAGGAATCGTGCGGCTCGCAGATTTCGGCGCGGAGCGCGAGGCCAAGGCCGTCGACGTCGCCGACGATCTTGTGTCGGCGCTTCAAGTCCTCGAGCCCCTCGAGGAAATACTTGCCTTTCTCGGGCACCGTCTTCTCGTAATTTTCCTCGCGCATCATTTTCATCGCCTCTAAGGCGACGGCGGTGCCGAGCGGATTGGCGCTGAAGGTCGAGTGCGTGGAGCCGGGCGGAAAGACGACGGGATTGATCAGTTCCTCGCGCGCCCACAGGCCGGAAAGCGGATTGAGGCCGTTGGTCAGCGCCTTGCCGAACACGATCACGTCGGGCTTCACGCCGAAATGCTCGATCGCCCACAATTTGCCGGTGCGATAGAAGCCCATCTGAATTTCGTCAACCACGAGCAGGATGCCGTGCTCGTCCAAGACCTTCTTCAATTCGACGAAGAAGTTCTTCGGCGGGATGACATAGCCGCCGGTGCCCTGGATCGGCTCGACGTAGAAGGCGGCGTATTCCGCTTCGCGCGCCTTCGGATCCCACACGCCGTTATATTCGCTCTCGAACAAGCGTGCGAACTGCTTGACGCACGCAGTGCCGTATTCCTCCTTGCTCATGCCCTTCGGCCCGCGGAAATGATACGGGAAGGGCACAAACAGGGCGCGCTCGCCGAAATGGCCGTAGCGGCGGCGGTAGCGATAGGACGAGGTGATGGCGGAAGCGCCGAGCGTGCGGCCGTGATAGCCGCCCTCGAAGGCGAACATCAGGCTCTTGCCGTTCTTGGCGTTTCGGACGAGCTTCAGCGAATCTTCCACTGCCTGCGCGCCGCCGACGTTGAAGTGCACGCGGCCCTTGATGCCGAATTTTCCTTCGGCGTCCTGCGCGATCGCCGCGGCAAGCTCGATCTTCTCGCGGTGGAGATACTGGCTCGCGACCTGCGGCAGCCGGTCGATCTGGCGTTTCAGCGCGTCGTTGAGACGCTTGTTGGCGTAGCCGAAATTGACGGCCGAGTACCACATCTGAAGGTCGAGATATTTCTTGCCCTCGCCGTCGTAGATGAAGGAGCCCTCGCAGCGCTCGAAAATTTTCGGCACCTCGGTGTAGTGAACCGTGTCGCCGAACGAGCAATATTCCGCTTCGAGCGCTAGCAACTCCTTCTCGTCGAGTTTGGTTTCGCCCTTCGAGACGAGTTTGAACGCGCGGGTCTTGTCAAGCACGCTGCACCTGCTCGATCGCGGCGTCGGCCGGGGCGCCACGGGCGAGAAGCTTGGAAAGCTCCTTCATATGCACGCGCGCGTCCCGAAACGACGCGATCGGACGATAGGGAATCTGCTGCTCGCGGCAGAATTCGACGAGTTTGTCCTTGGCGAAGACGAGGTCGGACTCTTGCGCGAGGCAGAAATCCGAACGGCCATCGCCGATCAGGAGCCGGAACTTGCCAGCCGCTGCGGTGGCGCATTTGCAGACGCCGCCATCACTACGGCAATCGGCTTTTGAATTCGGGAATTCCGCCCGCCACGAGCGCGGGCCTTCGGAAACGAGCCGGCTGCAAACAAGGGGAATCTTCACGCCGATGCGGGCGAGGATCGGCTCGATGAAACGATCGAATCCGTCGGAGACGATCTTCGTCGTGGCGCCAAGCGCACGCGCCTCCTGCACGAAATGCGGGAAGTTGAAGTCGGTTTCAACGGTCTCAAGGATGGCGTCGATCTCGTCGGGGGAAACGCGGAGGAGTGCCGCCTGCTGCGCGAGGCATTCGCGTGAACCGATGCGGCCAGCGACCCATTCGGCTTCGACCTCGCGCCATTTCGGCCCGGCAAAGCGTTCGAGCATCAAGTCGGTCGTATCGCCGAGCGTGACCGTGCCGTCGAAATCGATGGTGATATCAACTTTCATTCATGTCTCGTTGCGAAATTCGAGTCGCGCGTTTGGACGTAATGTTCGAATTCGCGACTACTAGCCCCACCCAACACCTTCCCAGTACGCAATTATAGTTCGATCAATGAGTTAGGAGCAATTGCGTCGGCCGCTGCTATCCAATTGTTTGACGGCGTTTTTGTCTGCGTAACTGTCCGTGCGACGCCTAGCCGCGCGGCAAATATGGCTATTAGGTGGCGCGGCTTGCGTCTTTCTCGCACAGGGGCCCTCGCTTATAGCGCGATTACCCCTTTCAGCACTCGACAAAAAGATGAGGCCGGCTCCTGGGGGAAGAGCCGGCCTCCGCAAACCCGGTCCGGGGACGGGGAGGGGTGGGGACGTGACCGGGTTGCGTTTCCTGCGCGCCTTCAGCGCGGCGATGCGACGTATGTGGTGGGCCGATTGTCTCCCAGCGAGACCCACACGTTCGGATCCGATTGCGACTGGCGCTTCACGTAGCGATAGCCGGTCTCGGACCAGCGGAGGATTTCCGCCTCCTGGTTATCGAGAATGAATTCGCCCTTGTCGCTGCGCACGGTGAGCACCGCGTGCCCGTCGCCTTTCTTGTCGCGCACGACCGTAATCAGCAGCGCCTCGCGCGGCCAGCCGAGCTGCATCAACATGCGGCGTTTCAAAAGCACGTAATCCTCGCAGTCGCCGTAACCGTCTTCCGGGTAGGCCCATTTCTCGACCACGCCGTAATGCTCGAGATCGGTCATCGGTTTGACGTGGTCGTTCACGTAGCGGTTGACGCGATCGAGCTCCTTGAACGAGACCTTGGTGAGCTGCACGTCGCGCGGCGCCGTCGCCTCCGCCCTGCACTCCCACGGCCGCTCCTCGCAGAATTGCACCCAGCCGATCGGCGGCCGCGTCACTTCGCCGACCGCGACATAAGCCATGCGTTCCGCCGCGCCCGTCCATGACGGAACGAGGAGACTTGCGGCCGCAAACAAAAACAGCGTCCCGCCCGCCAGTCTCGTGGCGAAATTGAGATTTCGCTTGCCCAACATTGTCGCCCCCTGTCTTTTTTCTTGGGGGCAATGTGGCAAAAAGCTTTTGAGCTCCCGATAATTCGCGGGCGCAATTACGAGCTATACTTGAATAAAATCCTACTCAACTTTGATTAAAATCGAGATGATTCAAATTTTAGATAAATTGGAACGAAGCAAAATCCGCGCGACCGCGAAGAAACGCGAATTCGTGCCGATGCCTTGCGCGCCGACCGCAAGCGGGGCGCGGATTGAGCCGCCCTGCGCCGAGCCCAAATGCCGGCTATCCATAAGGATGCGTGAAAAAAGCCCATCGCGCGGCGACGGGCCGTTCCGCTGGACCAGGTATCGGCGGATTTCTAAGCTGAAAGGGCGAGGCTTGATCTCTTGCCCGGCGGCGCGGCTTAGCCTTCGTTGCCCAAATTGTGTTCGAGGGTATCCGGGTTCTGCACCCGGCTGAATTCCATCGCGAAGCCGCCTTCGAGATTGCGGACGACGCGGCCCTGCGTGCGGCCCAGCGTCACCGGCGAGCCGATGGGGACCGCGACCTCGGAAGCGACGGCTGCGCCCGAGAGCGAGACGTCCATGACCCGGCACGGAATGGTGACGCCGGTCGGCAGCGTGAGCGTCGTGCGCGGATCGCGAAGCGCGAAGCGCTCGTGCCGGCGATCCTCGGGAAGGCCGAGCGCATTTCTGTTGGCGAACCAGGTCAGCTGGCTCGCGAGCTTGTCGCGGCGACGAATTGTGCCGGCGACCGTCATCGCGAAACCGTTGCCGAACAGCCGCACGCAGCGGCCTTCGAGCCGGCCGACATGATCGATATAGGCAACGACGAGTTCGCCTACCGGCGGCTGCATTTCCGCCATCAGCGCCACGCCGCCGGGCGACATGTTCAGCGTCTGGCAGGAATATTCCTGCCGGTTCTGCAGCATGTAGCGGCCGGTGAGTGCGACCTTGACGCGCTGGTGCTTGCGTCGCTCCTGACTGAGCGGAAGGACGCGAACCGCGCGCTTGGTTTGAACGATTGCCACCGGTCATTTACTCGTTTGAACGAGTTCGACCCTATCGGAGCGTGGTTAACGGGCCGTATCTCGAATCGAATACGGCCCGGAATGGTGAACGGCTTAGATGCGCCCGCCCTGCAAAACGTGCAAATTCGGCGCGGATCGCGAGCCTCCGAAAGCCGGAATGTCTGCGTCGCCATCGGAATTCTCGAACCGCGCGGAGCCGAGACGAAGACGGGCCAGCGGGACCAATGTCGACCAATAGGGACGCGTATGGGCGGCGAGCGAACAGAGCGCGCGCGCCTCGGTGCGCCCGTGATGCCGAAGGGGCAATAGCAGGAGCTCGAGACCCAAGAGCCGTCTGTCCTCGGTCTCGCCGATCACGTTTGCGACCGTGGGCGTCGCGGTTGCCGTGGTCGAATCGAGCAAGGCATAGAGTTCCGGCCAATCGCCCGGTGCGAAAGTCTCGACGAACGCGCGCTTCCTCAGTTCCCGTCCCATAAGGGAACAAATACGGGTGCCGGCGAGCCGCACGGCATAACGATGGGGACCGCCCACTTCCAGGATTATCACATCGCCCAGGATGGCGCGGATCGCACCGGGATCGAGCTCGCCGCGCTCGGGGGCGGCGCGTCCGGCACGCAATTTGTCCCAATAAGCATAAAGCGCGCGGCTCGATGGATGCTTCATGGTTCTCACTCCCTCGGCGGCCCTCCTGTCGCGAGACGGGACGGCGCAAGAGAGATCGAGCAGGGCGCGTGCCGGACGGCGGTCCCGCCGCGGCAAGCTTCCATTAGGGTTAAGCGGGTCTTTCGCTCGACGGCGCAAGTCGAGCGGCTAAGGTGGCGAAGAATTCGGGGTAAGGGCGTGACCAGGCCCGCGGGAAGAGGGCTCCTTCCGCGGGCCTTTTTCTTTTCCGCTCCGGACTTGCGCCGCCCCCGCACCGCGGCTTATCTCGCACTTCCTTTCACCGGACGTCCGTGTGGCCCGCCCCTCCGAGCCGATCTTCAACATTCCGCCGGTCATAGTGTGGCTTTGCGCCGCGATGGCGCTCACGCACGGCGTGCGTTCGTTTCTGGACGAGGGGGACGATCTTTCCGTCCTTTTGTGGCTCGCTTTCATTCCCGCGCGCTACGATCCGGGGCTGACGAGTTCGCTGCAGTTTCCCGGCGGAATCGCCGCCGATATCTGGACGTTCGTCAGCTACTCGTTCCTGCATGCCGAAATCCTGCATATCACCGTTAATCTCGTATGGCTCTTGGCCTTCGGAAGCGCGGTCGCCTGGCGCTTCGGGGCGGTACGGTTTCTGCTGTTTTTCGCCGCCACCGCGGCGGCCGGCGCCGGCGCGTTTCTATTCACTCATTTCGGCGATCTCATCCCGCTGGTGGGGGCGTCGGGCGCAATTTCGGGGGCGATGGCGGCGGCTTGCCGTTTCGTTTTCGCCGAGGACGGGCCGCTCGGCGTCCTCAGAGGACGTGACCGCGCGGCCTATCTCGTTCCGGCCGTGCCCTTGCGAGAGGCGCTCAAAAATCGCCAGGTCATGACCTTTCTGGCGGTTTGGTTCGTGCTGAATCTCCTGTTCGGGGCGAGCGCGCTCACGGAGAATTTCACCAATGCGACGGTCGCCTGGGAAGCGCATCTCGGTGGCTTTGTCGCGGGCCTTTTGCTGTTTCCGTTCTTCGATCCGGTGCCGCGGCTGACCGGCAGCGCACCCCTTGCCCCACGCGGCGGGGAGGAGGATGATTAATAAGGGACGGGGGTAAGAATAAGGATTCGGAGGACGCCCATGACTGTACGCGCCATCCTCGATTTGAAAGGCCGCGACGTCACCACCATTGTGCCGGACAAAACGCTCGGCGACGCCGCTTCGCTGCTATCGCAACATAAGATCGGCGCCCTCGTCGTAACCGGCGCCGATCGCCGCGTGATCGGCATCCTGTCGGAGCGCGACATCGTGAAAGCTGTTTCGGCGGGCGGAGCCGCGGCGCTCGAAGAGAAGATCGCTGCCCGCATGACCCGCGAGGTCGTCACCTGCGGGCCCCACGACACTATGGCCGAATTGATGGGCCGCATGACGGCGGGCCGCTTCCGCCACGTGCCGGTGGTCGAGAACGGCCGGCTCGTCGGCATCATCTCCATCGGCGACGTGGTGAAGCACCGGCTCGCGGAAATGGAACGCGAGAGCTCGGAGCTGCGCAATTACATCATGACGGCCTGAGCAGGGCGGCCGGGCGGCCCGCAATCAGACCAGGGCCGCGACCGCGTCGCTCAGTTCCTCGAGGGCACGCTCGGTTGCTTCCTCGCCGAGCTGGACCGCGCGCGCGGCTTGGTGAAACTCGAACAATCCGATGCGGCCGAGCTTCGGCGAAATCATCACGTCGGGCGGATCGCCCGCGAGCCGCGAGCGGGCGATGCGGTCCTGGGTGATGTTGAAGGCGTCGACCATCACCGAGGAGATTCCGCGCGGGCCGTCATTCGGCTCGCCGAAGAACTGCCGCCGGATCAGTCGGTCGATGCGGAACACGCTGCCGAAACGATTATTGCCGACCTCGACCGGAACCGGTCGCGGCGGCTCTCCCTCATCGAAGCCGTGATTTTGAATCACCGTGCCGCGGCCGAAAATCTCGGCCTGGAGATTGACCGCGATCACGACGCGGGCGCCGAGCGCGCGCGCCGCCGAAACAGGAATGGGATTGACGAGCGCGCCGTCCATCAGCCAGCGGCCGGCGACCTTCACCGGGCTGAAAATGCCGGGCATCGCGTAGCTCGCGCGCATGGCGTCGGCGAGGTTTCCTTGCGTCAGCCAGATTTCATGGCCGGTTCCGACTTCCGTCGCGATCGCCGCGTAGCGGACGGGCAAGTCCTCGATCGAGAGCGGGCCGATGGTCTTCAGGAGAATTTCCGCCAGGCGCCCGCCTCCGATCAGTCCGGCGCCGCCGAGGCGAAAATCCATGAGGCCGAGAATGCGCCGCTTATTGATGCCGCGCGACCAGGCTTCGAGCTCGTCGAGCTTGCCCGCGGCCCAAACGCCGCCGACGAGCGCGCCCATCGACGTGCCGGTGACGATGTCCGGCACGACCCCGTTCGCGACCAGCGCCCTGATGACCCCGATATGAGCCCAGCCGCGCGCCGCCCCGCCGCCGAGGGCGAGACCGATCTTCGGCTTCGCCGCTTTCGGCTCCTGCCGGTCGAGAGGGGGCTTGCCAGCGGGCGTGAGATCGATGGCCGTTCGCCTCGTGAAGACTTGAAACACGTTATACCCTTACTCCTTGCCGCCCGGCCCGATGCAGGATCCGTCTAGCCTGCAACCGTGACCAAACCGCGTCAGAGCTTCTTCTTTTATTTTTATACAAAAGTTAACGCGAGCGACGGCCCAAGCGCACGTTTCACCGGCAGCCGCCGATAGAAACAAGAGCGGGCGCCGGTGTGGCAAGCGGCGCCGTTGCCCGCGACCCGCACCCGCAACAGGATCGCATCCTGGTCGCAGTCGACGCGCATTTCCTCGATCGCGAGCGTATTGCCGCTGGTCTCTCCCTTGCGCCAGAGCGTCTTGCGCGAGCGCGACCAGAACCAGGCCTCGCCGGTCTCGATCGTGCGCGCGAGCGCCTCCTCGTTCATGTGCGCGAACATCAGCACCTCGCCGTTGCCGGCGTCGGCGACGATGCAGGAGATGAGGCCATGCTCGTCGAAGCGGGGCATGAACTGGGTTCCGGCTTCGATTTCGCGGTCCGATCCGCGCGCGGCAAAACGGGGCATGACGGGCTCCATGCCGCCCAAAAAGGGGCGGGGAGCCAGTCATAACCCCGGCTTGGGATCGAAGGAAGCGGGATCAGCCGCCGCGCGGGTCGCGGACGAGCTTGAAGAAACGGATCTGCTCGTCCGGGTCGTCGCGGAAGACGCCGGTGAACTGCGTCGTGACGGTCGAGACGCCCTGCTTTTGCACGCCGCGCATGGCCATGCACATGTGCTCAGCCTCGATCATGATGGCGACGCCGCGGGGTTTGAGGTTCTCGTCGATCGCGGAGAGAATCTGCGAGGTGAGATGCTCCTGCGTCTGCAGGCGGCGGGCGTACATGTCGACCACGCGGGCGATCTTCGAGAGTCCGACCACGCGCTCGACCGGGAAATAAGCGACATGCGCGCGCCCCACCATCGGAAACATGTGGTGCTCGCAATAGGAATAGAACGGGATGTCGCGCACGACCACGAGGTCGTCGAAATTGCCGATCTCGCCGAAGGTGCGGTCGAGGACATCCTCGGGGCTGTCGCGATAGCCGCCGAAGACCTGCTCGAATGCTTTGACGAGGCGCTTCGGCGTTTCGCGCAAGCCTTCGCGGTTCGGATTGTCGCCGATCCATGCGATCAGCGTCCGGGCAGCGGCTTCGGCTTGATCGCGCGTCGGTCGTTCGACCGGCTCGATCTTCGCATCCTGCTTCGCATCTACGCGCGGAAAATTCTTTACAACCGCATCCATACACAATCTCCCCGTTCGACCGGCTGCTTCTCACGGCAGCCGGAGTGTCACCGGTGTTGAGTTACAAGAAACGTGCCGACCGCATGGTGATCCACTACGCGGGCGCGTACGTGGTCTGGGTTGGAGGCGCCTCCCGGAATAGCACCTTCCTCCCTAACCAGCCCGACACTATATTTGTTCCACATTGTGTCTTGCAATTGACCGGCCGGTCCCCGGAGCAAAAAAACATGCTCGATGAAGTTTATAACCGGCGGATATTGGAGCTGGCGGGGGATATTCCCCGGCTGGGGAGGCTGAAACAGCCCGATGCCTCGGCGACCGCCCATTCCAAGCTCTGCGGCTCGACGGTGACCGTCGATCTCTCCATGAAAGGCGGCAAAGTCGTCGATTTTGCCCATGAAGTGAGGGCCTGCGCCCTCGGCCAGGCATCCTCCTCGATCATGGCGCGGAACGTAATCGGCTCGACCGCCGGCGAGTTGCGGGAGGTCCGTTCCGAAATGCGGAAAATGCTGAAGGAAAATGGCATGCCGCCCGCGGGCAAATGGGCCGACCTCAAGGTGCTCGAGCCGGTACGTAATTACCATGCCCGGCATGCTTCCACCCTGCTGACTTTCGATGCGGTGGTGGATGCCATTGACCAAATCGAGGGCAAATCCAAACTGGCGGCCGGGTAAGAATGTCCGCGGGCTGGCAGCGTGCGGGCTCCGTGCTCGTATCGTTCGGTGGAATAGCCCGGCAGGTGCCGCGCCATTTCGGGCGCGGGCTGATCAAGCTCTATCGCTACACCTTGTCGCCGCTCATCGGTTTTCGCTGCCGGCACCTGCCGACCTGCTCGGAATATGCCGATGAGGCGATCGCGCGCCACGGCCTGTGGGCGGGCGGCTGGATGGCGCTCGCGCGCATCCTGCGCTGTCATCCGTTCGGAACCGCGGGACTTGATTTCGTTCCGCGCCAAACGCCGGCCGCGGCACGCTGGTTTCTGCCGTGGCGGTATGGCCGCTGGCGGGGCACGAACGCCGACGTTTGATGGCTAGTGCGTCGCGACGAAGAAATAGTCCTCGCGGCCCGGGGTCGAGCCGTAGGTGAAGGGCTCCTGACGGCCCGAGGTCGCTTCCAGCACGTCGTCGCGTACGAGCCGGAAAATCTTGTTGATCTCGACGCCGGGCGTCGGAAGCCGCTGCACGAGTGCGGTCACGAACGGGCTGTTCGAGCTCGCCCCGTCGAGGGCGACCTGGCCGTGCTTGGCGGCGTAGACCACGAGGGTGGCGCCCTTGCCCCGGCTCGGTCCCTCGGGCTCGATCGGCGCGAGGCCGCGCGTGACGCTGCGGGTCGCCGTCGTTTGACGGGGCGCGAAGGGATTTTCGCGGCAAGCATCGAGCAGGATGAGCTTCAGCTTGCGCGCGCCGTCGATCGCGCCGAGCACCTGGTCGAGCGGGACTGCTTCGAACTGGGCGTCGCGATCGACCGACAGCTTGGCATCGATCGGCACCAGGTAATTGACGCCGCCGATTTCGATGCCATGGCCGGCGAAATAGACGAGCGCCCAGTCGGCCTTGTCGGCTTCCTCGGCGAAGTCGCGGAGCGCCTTCATCATTCTCTCGCGCGTCAAGTCGCCGTTGAGCTCGACGGTCTGGAAGCCGACGGCGCGAAGTGTCGCCGCGATGGTCTCGGCGTCGCGGCGCGGGTTCGGCAAGGCCGCGACATTCTTGTATCCGCCGTTGCCGATCACGAGCGCAATCCGCGTGCCGGATGCAGGAACGACGGTGGGTTCGAGTGACGGCGCTTGCTGCGGGGCCGAAGTGCCGGTCGCGGTCAGCGCGGCAAGCCGGGCGCGGGCGGTTTGCTGCGCGGATTTCGTGGTGTCGAAATAGGCGCTGGGCTTGAGGTTCGCCGCCTTTTCGAAGTCGGCCTTGGCCTTGTCGATATCGCCCTTCTTTTCGTGGGTAAGGGCGCGTCCGACGAAGGCAGCGACGAACTCGGGTTGCGAACGGAGCGCCTCGTTGAAATCCGCGAAGGCACGATCGAACTCGCCCTTATAGCGCCGAGCATCGCCGCGATAGGTGTGAAAGAGCGCGCTCGTGGGGTTCGCCTGGATCGCCTTGTCGAGGTCGGCGATCGAGCGGTCGAGGTCGCCTTTCAGCCGCCAAGCCTCTCCGCGATTGGCGTAGGCGAGAAAATAGTTGGGCTTGACGCGGATCGATTCGGTGAAATCGGCGATGGCTTTGTCGAGATCGCCTCGTTCCATCCAGGTCGTGCCGCGGCCGTTAAAGGCATAGTGGTATTTGGGATCGAGCCTCAGCGCCTCGTTGTAATCGGCGATCGCCTTGTCGAGTTCGCCCTTGTCCTTCAAGGCATTGCCGCGGCCGTTGTAAGGATAGGGAAACTTGGGGTCGTATTTGATCCCCTCGCCGTAGTCGGCGATCGCCTTGTCGAGTTCGCCCTTGTCCCGCCAGGCATTGCCGCGGCCGTTGTAGGCGAGCGCGTATTTGGGATTGATCTTCAGCGCCTCGTTGTAGTCGGCGATGGCGCGGTCGAGTTCGCTCTTTTCTTTCCAGGAATTTCCGCGGCCGTTATAGGCGTAGAAGTACTTCGCATCGAGCTTGAGCGCCTCGTTGTAGTCGGCGATGGCGCGGTCCTGGTCGTTCTTGTCCTGCCAGGCGTTGCCGCGGCCGTTATAGGGAGCCACGAATTTCGGGTCGAGCTTGATCGCCTCGCTATAGTCGGCAATGGCTTTGTCGAGTTCGCCCTTGTCCTTCCAGGCATTGCCGCGACCGTTATAGGAATACGAATATTTGGGGTTGAGCTTGATCGCCTCACTGTAGTCGGCGATGGCTTTGTCGAGTTCGCCTTTGTCGCGCCAAGCATTGCCGCGACCGTTATAGGGGGCCACGTATTTCGGGTCGAGCCTGATTGCCTCGTTGTAGTCGGCGATGGCTTTGTCGAGCTCGCCTTTGTCCCGCAAGGAATTACCGCGGCCGTTATAGGAATAAACGAATTTGGGATTGGCCTTGATCGCGTCGTTGTAATCGGCAAGCGCAAGATCCACCTCGCGCTGGTCGAGCCATGCGTTTGCCCGGTTGTAGAGCGCGTAGACGTATTTCGGATCGATGCGGAGCGCTTGCGTGAAATCGGCGACCGCGCGGTTCAACTCGCCCTTGTTGGACCAGGCCAGTCCCCGGTTGTTGTAGGCGCTGACGTATTTGGGGTCGATATTGATCGCCTCGTTATAGTCGGCGATCGCGCGATCCTGATCGCCCTTGTTCCTCCAGGCATTGCCGCGATTGTGGTAGGCATAAACGTATTTCGGGTCGGCCTTGATCGCCTCGCTATAGTCGGCGATGGCGCGGTCGTACTCGCGCTTGTCGAGCCACACATTGCCTCGATTGTTGAGCGAGTAAGTGTATTTTGGATTGATCTCGATCGCCTTGCTGTAGTCGGCCATGGCGCGGTCGAGATCGCCTTTCGCGTACCAGGTCAGGCCCCGATTGTTCAGCGCGGCGCTATAGATCGGAGCAATCCGCAACGCTTCGCCGTAATCGGCGATGGCTTTGTCGAGTTCTCCCTTGGCTTTCCATTCGTTGGCGCGATTGTAATAGGTGAGGGCTAGATCGTTTTCCTTGAGGCGGCCGGATTCGATCCGGCGGGTACAGGCGGAAATCGTGTCATCGGGCGAAGCGTTCCCGGTATTACAAATTTGGCCGTCGTTTTCGAAATTATCGGCGAATCCAAGGGTTGCGAGCGGCATGGGCAATGCCGCCAGCCAAAAGACCGCAATAATGAACCGGCGCAACGGGCGCTGCGCGGTGCTCATGAATCCTCCCCCGAGGGGTCTTCGTCGCCATGATCATATCACGCCAGAGGCGTTGGTATATTCCATGGCGTGACGGGGGCGAAAAAAAGACGAACGCGCCGGCGGCGGAACGCTGACATACTTGCCGCCGGCGCGCCGAGCGCCTTAGCGGCCCTGACTTGCCAACAGCTCAAGCCGCCTTGGCGCTTCCCGTGAACCGTATTCCTTCGCCTTCTCGTACCAGGCCCGCGCCGCCGCCGCGTCGCCTGCGACCCCGCGCACCCCCAGTTCCTCAAGCACGTTGGGGTCGTAGGTCGTGGCCAATGCAAGCGCTCCGACCGGGTCATGCGCTTCCGCCGCGCGCTGGAGGAGGAGGCGGGCGCCGGCGAGATCGCCGGTCTTGAAGAGCTCCTCGCCGCGCTTGAGCAGCGTCGCGATCTCCTCGGCGGAGAGTTGACGCGGCGCCGAAGCCTCGCGGCCGGGAGTACCGCTATTCGCGGCCTGATCCCACTGCAGCCGAAGCGTCTGGCGATCGGCGCTCCGTCCGTCGGCAAGCCGGAGCGTGAGCGTGTATTGCATCATGCCGGAGAATCCGCGCGGCGGGCGGAGCGCCGTCTTCTCGATGTCCGCGGCCTGAATGATCCAGCCGGTCTCACCCCACGGGCGGCCGGTGGACAGCACCGTCCCGGTCGCAAGCCCGCTGACGAAGACGAGCGCGCCCTCGGCCGCTCCCTTTAGCTTCACGCCGAGTCCGATTTCGTCGTGGGGTCCCGCGTCGGCGCCTTCGACCACGAGTTTCGGCGTATCCGAGGCGGGAGCGCCGTTGGCGCCGGCCGCAGGCTCCGCCCTTCCGATCACGAGCGCCACCACCCGTTTCAAGGGCTCGATCGCGGACTCCCGCCAGCCTGCGGGCAGCGAAAGCTTTCCGACGAAAACGAGCGCGAGCAGCGCCGCGACGACGGCGACGGCCACCAGCCGAAGAACAAGGCCGGTGAAGGAGTCGCCGGCCGCCTTTTGCGCGCGCTGACGCGGCGGGGGCGGGGGCAGGAACTCAGGCTCAAGCGGGCGCCGCGCGCGCCGTTGCTCCACCGCGATTTCGTGCTCCAGCCGGTCGAGTTCGTAGGGCGAAAGGCCGGGCGCGCGCTCGGCTTCCTCGATCCACGTCTCGTCCGGCGCGGGCGCTGCCTGCGGCGGCTTTGCGAGTTGCGGATGCTCTTCGCGGAGGTCCTCTGCGAGCCGCGCCAGGAGTTCGTGCTCATGCGGATGGCGCGTGCGACATTGTTCTCTCGGTTCCAGGACCGGATCACCGGGGTGATGCGGAGGATTGGTCTGGGTACTCATGTACACTCTCCCACTTCCGATATCTCCGTCGGTACGGATGATCGCCAGTTGCGCTGGCTTCTTCCTCGCTCAGCGGCGCTCGCGCGCCTGTTTCCAGATCAGAAAGTCGCGATAAAGCCGTTCGCGCTCGTCCGGGCTTCCGGCCGTCGCGAGCGTGGCCTCGCCGCCGCGCGTGGCGACGAATTCGTTGAACTGCGTGCGCTCGTTCGTGTCGGGCGCCGGCGCTTGCGCCTGCGTGCGGTGTTTCTGCAGCCACTCTTCGGCGGCCGCGAAGCGCGTCCAGCCCGGCAGCGTCGCGCTCAGATTCGTCTCGCGCCATTTCGAATGGCGCGGCGGCTTCTGGAACTCCGCCAGTCGCGGGAAGAAGGCCTCGACGAATTTCGTGATCCGGCGATAACGGTCCGTCTCGCGCGGCCAGTTGTAGGCGATCAGCACGGCGCCGACCGCGATGGTGTCGACCGTTTCGCCTTCCTTGATGAGGCCAGGATAATCGTCGTGCGTCAGCTCCGCCGGCAGATAATCGTTCTGCAATGGTTTCGAATAGGCCACCGGCAGGATTTTGAACCCGTCCGATGCCTTCAGTTTCGAGGTCGAGCCCGTGGGCTTGCCCGCGATCAGGATGGTGGCGGCGATCTCGCCGCGCTTGAGCGCCTCGGCGGCATCCGCCTGGCCCATATTCACCTCGATCGGCTTGATGCCGAGCCGCTCGAAAATATCGCGCGTCGAGAGCTGGGTGCCCGAGCCGATGTCGCTGAAATTGACGCGCTTGCCTTCGAGCTGTTCGATCGAGGCGATG
>JBGPVT010000005.1:0-22534 GCA_041491825.1 Xanthobacteraceae bacterium
CGGCGCCAAGCGCTTCCTGGTCGAGCTCTCCTCGGAAGGCTTCACGCTCGGCACCGCCGGCGCGGTCCTCATGTTGGCGCTCGCGACCTCCGCCTTCCGCGAGACCACCGACGAGGACTGGCTGAAGAAAACCGAGCTCTCGGTCTACTTCCTCGACCGCTACGGCACCCGCATCGGCGACCGCGGCACCCGCATCAACGACACGGTGCCGTTGGAGGAATTTCCCGATCACCTGATCAAGGCGGTGCTCGCCACCGAAGACCGCCGCTTCTACGAGCATTTCGGCATCGACTTCCCCGGCACCTTCCGCGCCATCGGCGCCAATGCCCGCGCCGGCGGCGTGGTGCAAGGCGGCTCGTCGATCACCCAGCAGCTCGCGAAGAACCTGTTCTTGAACAACGAGCGCACGCTCGAGCGCAAGGTGAAGGAGGCGTTCCTGGCGGTGTGGCTGGAGACGCGGCTCACGAAAAAAGAAATCCTCAAGCTTTATCTCGACCGCGCCTATCTCGGCGGCGGCTCGTTCGGGGTGGACGCGGCGGCGCAGTACTACTTCAACAAGTCGGTGCGCGAAGTGAACTTGCAGGAATCGGCGATGCTCGCGGGCCTGTTCAAGGCGCCGACGCGCTTCGCGCCGCACGTGAATTTGGCGGCGGCGCGGGCGCGGGCCAACACCGTGCTCGATAACCTCGTGGAATCGGGAATGATGACCGAGGGCCAGGTCTACGGCGCGCGGCGCAACCCCGCGAAGACCGTCGACCGGCGCGACGAGGAAACGCCGAACTATTATTTGGATTATGCCTTCCGCGAAGTGCAGGGGATCGTCGACACGTTTCCGCCGAGCGTCTCGGAGCGCGTGTTCATCGTGCGCACCGGTCTCGACATCAACATTCAGCGGGCGATGGATACGGCCTTGAACGAGTCGCTCCGCCAGTTCGGCCGCGACTATAACGTGACCCAGGGCGCGATGGTGTTGATGGAGCCGAACGGCGTCATCCGCGCCATGACCGGCGGGCGCGACTACGGCGAGAGCCAGTTCAACCGCGCGACCGATTCGCTCCGCCAGCCCGGCTCCTCGTTCAAGCCCTACGTCTACGCCACCGCCTTGATGAACGGCTTCAAGCCGACATCGGTCGTCATCGACAGCCCCGTCTGCATCGGCAATTGGTGCCCGCGCAATTATTCCGGCGGCTATTCCGGCGCGGTGACGCTCATTCAAGCCATCACCAACTCGATCAACATCATTCCGGTGAAGCTTTCGATCGCGATCGGCAACGGCAACGCCAAGCTCGGACGCGCCAAGATCGTGGAGACGGCCCGCAAGATGGGCGTGCGCTCGCCCCTGCCGGATACGCCCTCGCTGCCGCTCGGCGCCGACGGCATCGCGCTTCTCGACCACACCAGCGCCTTCACCACCTTCCCGAACGGCGGCAAGGCGGCGGAGCGGCATGCGGTCATCGATATCCGCACCGCCGGCGGCAATCTCGTCTGGAATTTCGACCGCGACGGCAAGAAGCCCGTGCAAGCGCTGCCGCCGCAGGTGGCCGCCGACATGGTGATGATGATGAACAACGCGGTGGAAAACGGCACCGGCCGGCGCGCGCAACTCGACGGCATCAAAACCGCCGGCAAGACCGGCACCACCAGCGCCTGGCGCGACGCCTGGTTCATGGGTTACACCGGCAACTTCGTTTGCGGCATCTGGCTCGGCAACGACGACTACACGCCGACCCGGAACATGACCGGCGGAACGCTGCCGGCGCTGACGTGGCGCAAAGTGATGGCCTACGCGCATCAGGGCGTCGAAATCAAACCCCTGATCGGGTTGAAGGGAACGCCGGCGCCGCGCCTCGAAGATGCGCAGGTCGCGACCGGTCCGAAATTCAACGAATCGCCGCGCCCGATGACGCTGCCGCAACGCACTTCGGAGCGGCTGATGCGGCTCGAAAAAATCATGCGCGACGCCGCGCCGGTTTCGGCGCTTCCGGATGACAGCTGGCAAGCCGGACGCGCGTTGGCGGCGCCCGCTTCCGATCCTCCTCCATCCGTTCGAGGCAATTGATGCGGTCCTCGAGCAAGCCGAGATTTTGATCCCGTGCGCGTCGTCTTCGTCCTCATCGCGCTTGCCGTCGGGATCGTCAGCGGCCTCGGCCTGACGTGGCTCGCATCCGCGCGCGGCAGCAATTTCGGCGCGGTGAAGATCGGCGCGTGGACGGCGTGGCCGAAAAGCGGCACGGTCGACGCCGATCCCTACGCGCGCGCGACCTTTGCGCGGGCCGGCGAATTGCCGCTCGGGCTCGGCGACGGCATCGCCTTCGTCGCCACCGCCGACGATTCCGGCGGGCAGCTCGACGGACGCTGCGACATCCGCATCGAGGGCCGCTTGCCGCTCGCGCGCTTCTGGACGCTGACGATTTACGACCCGCGCGGCCGGCTCATCGACAATGTCGCCGAGCGTTACGGCTATAACAGCGCCGAGGTCGTCTGGCGGCCGGACGCGACGATGGAAGTCGTGCTGGCGCCGCGCGCGCGCGGCGGCAATTGGATTCCGACCGGGGGGCGCGATCGCCTGGTCGCGATTCTGCGGCTCTACGACGCGCCGGTCGGATTCGGCAGCCGCTCCGGCGACAACGCCGACCTCCCCGCCATCCGGCAGGAGTTCTGCCCGTGAGGACCTACACGCTCCCCCTCGTCGCCGGCCTCGTGCTCGGCGGCCTCGTCCATATCGTGACGACCTTGACCATGCCGAGGGTGGCTTCCGAGGACGCCTTCGCGCGGCTGGCGCGGCTGGGGCCGCCGAATGTCGTGCAACTCATTCCCGAGTCGACGCCGACGCAGGCGGTTCTGCCGCGGATGGATCCGGCGTTTCTGTCCGCGGTCTGCGTCTACGATCTCGCGTCGGCGGCGCTCAAGGTGCGCGTGCCGACGACCCCCGATTACACCTCGATCTCGTTCTATACGCGTTACGGCCTCGCCTATTATGCGCTGAACGACCATGCCGCCGGCGCCCGCACGATCGAGCTCGATCTCATGACGGCGGCGCAACGCGCGGCGTTGCCCGAAGACGAGGAAATCACCGCCGCCGACCGGTTGATCGTCGAGTCGCCCACGCGCGAGGGAATGGTCATGATCCACGTTCTCGTGCGCGAACGCGGCTTGCGCGAAGAGATCCGCGCGCGGCTCGCGGAAGCGAGCTGTTCGCCGACCGGCTGAACTTATTTGCTGATCAATCCGTTGGCCGCGACCGGGGTGGGGCTCGTCATCCGCATCAGCCGCTCTTCCAGCGCGCCCAGCGCGCGTTCGGCCGCGACGGCATTGGGCGAAGGCGTCAGCAGCAGAAGGTTTTCGAGCGCGTAACGATAGCTCGCGATGCGCTGGCGGAAACGAACGTAGACCCGGTCGATGAGCCCGCGATTTTCGGCCATGCGCGCGCGCGCGAGATCGAATGTTTCGCCCGGCAGGCGGGAGACGAATTGGAAACTCTTGGCGCGAACCGCGTCGGCTTCCAGCACGCGGTTGGCCATCGAGAAAAACGGCGTGACGCGCCCGGCATCGGCGCGGATGTCGTCGGTCAGTTGTGAATAGCGCGCGGCGCTCGATCGATAGGGCTTGGCGATCAGGTGTTCGGCGTAGCTGCGGACGTCGAACGGTTGCGGCCCGATAATCCAGCGATTCCATAAATCGAAGAAATCGGCGCCGGCGATGGTGAAACGGGAGGGCTCGCTCAATTCGGGGGGCTCGATGATCGCGTAAGCGAGATCGCGGAGCGTCCGCTCGTCGTCGGTGTAGGGAGCACCGGGGACGCGTTGGCCGGTGAGCGAATCGATCCCGTCCTTGAGCCAGGGCAGGAACGCATCGACGAAAACACTTTCTTGCGGCCTGCCGAAATCACCGGGCTCGGCCGAGAGCTCCGTCGCGCAACAAAGGATCGCGCAGACGAGGGTCGCGAGTTTCGCGGTTTTGAACACGAGCCTGCATCGCTTCCGAAAGCTAGTTCCGCGGCGTGCGCCGGCGGCGGCGGCCGCCCGCCGAACTCGGCTCGCCCGGGGATTGATGGTCGAACTCCGGCAGGACCGCGTCGAGTTCGCCCTCGTTCCGTTCGATCCGCACCGCCGGCAGGATCAAGATCTTCGCCTCTTCCTCCGCAACAATCTCCGCCGGCGCCGATCGCGTCCGCTCGATTGGGAATCTGAGGAGCAAACCCATGTCGCCCTCCACCTCATCGGGTTCCGTCAAATCGGCGGCCCCCGCCAATTAAGATTCCGCCAAGGTTAACAGTTTGCTAACGGCGAAATGGCGGCAACGGCGCCGCGGGACGGTAAGGGCTTCCCGTGATCCCGCGCGGGCTGCGGGAGGAGCGATCAAATCAGATCGAGAAAATCGCGGCCTTGCCGGTCCTCGACCTCGACGAGCCAGAGATCCGAATCGAATTCGATCTCGCGCGCAATCCGCGCCTCCACGTCCTGGTCGCCGACAAATCCCCCCTTGAGGCAGGAAACGAAACGGCGCTCCACGGGGCGCGCTTCGTCGAACGCCGCTTGCGGCGCCGGCGCGAACAGGGCCGCGGTGCCGTCGAGGCGCGAGATCTTGACGAAGATCGCGCCCGCTTCTTCGGCGCCGCGGCGGCGCACGACGGCGGGCGCGCCTTCGACGTAGCAGCGCCGCACATAGGCGGCGACCCAGATCGCGCTCTTCAGACGCACGGGCGGCGGGCCTCGACGCTCAATCGGGCGCGCCGCCGCCGAAGGCCGCGAGCTCCCGCAGCAAGCGATCGGAAATCTCGCCCGATGGTAACATGTTACGGTCGCGCTCGAACCGCTCGATCGCCGCGCGCGTTTCCTGATCCGCCGCCCCGCTCATGCGGATCGGACCATAGCCGTAACGGGCAAGCGCCCTCTGCGCGAAAAGTACCTGCGGATTCCCCGCAGCGGGCTTCGAGGGCCCGATCGAGCCGGTGATGTCGGATTTGCTGCCGGCCTTGCGGATTTGCCCGAGCAAGGTTTCGCTCGCCTCGCCGCTCACCCGCAGCCGCTGCGTCAGTTCGAAATCGCGAATGGCCTGGCTGATCCGCGGTCCCGCGGCGCCGTCGACGGCCCCGTCATAATAGCCGCGGCTCGCGAGTTCCTGCTGCACGTCGCGCAAGAGATCCGTTCGGTTGCGGCTATTGCCTTGGTCGGGACGCGGCTGCGGAAGCGGAGCGGTGGCGGGCACGGATGGCGGCACGACGGACTTCTGCGTCGCCTGCGGTGAAATACGCGCGGCATTCGGCGCTTTCTGCAGCCCGAGCGCATTCACGAAAACAAAGAGTATGGCGGCAACGGCGACGAAGACGGCGAGGAAATCGACCGCCCCGCGTGCGCTGAAACGCCTCCAAAAGCCCGCGCGCGCCGACTTTCTCTTGCGCCGCGACGCTTTGAAAAGATCGTCAAAATTCGGCTCCTGGCGCGCGGCCAAGGAGTTTCGGTGATTTCGGATCGGATCACGCACGGCGTCTCACCTTTTGTTCGGGCTCGTTGACAATGACGGGCTTCGCAGGACCCTCGATAACGGCGTGACGGTTGGCCACATCGTGCCGGCAGTCGAGCGGCAGCCGCATGGTGACTTTGGTGCCTTCGCCGAGGCGGCTCGCGATATCGATCCGCCCGCCGTGCAGTTCGATCAAACCTTTCACCACCGACAGGCCAAGCCCGCTTCCTTCGTAAGGCCGATCATACGAAGTATGCGCTTGAAAGAACGGGTTGCCGAGTTGCTTGAGATCGCCTTCGGCGATGCCGATTCCGCTATCGGCAACGCAGAGCAGGAATTCGCCGCGTTCAACGCGGCCGCCGATAACGACGCGGCCGCCCTCGCCGCTGAACTTGATCGCGTTCGAAAGCAGATTCAGCACGATCTGCCGCACCGCCCGCTCGTCGGCGACGATTTCCGGGAGCGCGGCGGCGAGTTCGACCGCGAGGCGAATGCCTTTTTGCCCGGCGTCGAGCGTCATGATCTCGACGCAGGCTTCGATCAGCGAAGCGATCGAAAAAGCTTTTGGCCGGATCATGAACTGGCCGGACTCGATCCGCGACACATCCAGGATGCTGTTGACGACGGCGAGGAGATGCTCGCCACTGTCGCGGATCAATCGCGCATAGTTCGTTTGATATTGGGTGCCGACCGAGCCTGCCGGCGCGCTCGTCAATATCTCTGAAAAGCCGATGATCGCGTTGAGGGGCGTGCGCAATTCATGGCTGACGGTGGCGAGAAAGCGGTACTTTGCGTCATTCGCCTGTTCCGCCTGCATGCGCGCCGCTTCCAGCGCGAGCTCGGCGGTTTTGCGGCTCGTGATGTCCTTCGTCACGGCAACGATGTGCGGCTTCGCCGATCTGCGCGCATCGTCCGTTTCTGAATCGTCCGGGTGGCAGCGCATCTCTACCCAGATGAATGACGGCTCCGCCGGCGACCGTTGATCGGCCTCGGACGTCTCGCGGCGCAAACGATACTCGATCACGGCGGTCTTTTTCTTGATCGCCGCCTCGCTGATCGCCGTCAGAAAAGCCGGCCGGTCGGCCACGTGCACGCGGTCGAACAATCCATGTCCGATGAGGCGGGAAGCGGGCGTTCCCAGCAACTTTTCCGCCGCCGGAGACGCGAACGTGACGGCGCCATTGCGGCCATGAACGGTGATCAGCTCGCTGATATTATGAGCGATGCGGCGATACCGCGCTTCGCTCGCTTGATTGACGCGCGCTTCGCTGTCGGCAATCGCCCGCGCGCCGAAGGCAATGAAAACCATGTACAGAGCGACAACCGGCCCGCCTATCAGGTCGAGCGAAGCGGGATCGAGAGCAACGCGCAAATGGGTTGGCCCCAGCCCGAATGTCGCAAAGGCCCAGAAAGCGCCAAAGACGGCAATTGCGCTGGCGCCCGCGGCAACGGCGACGGGTCGCGAGCAGAATAAAATCGCTTCGATGGGCACGAGCACGACCCACAATGCGAGGGAGCCGGCGCCCGTCAGCCCAGCGAAGAGCCCGAGGGGTGCGGCGAAAGTCACCGCCGACAAAAGGTGCGCCCGCTCAAACGCGCCCGTTCGCGAAACGTAAAGCGCGACAAAGAGAGGGAGCAAAAACCAGCAATAGGCAACGGCTTCGAGCATCGACGGCACGCCCCGCGCGGCGAGATAGACCGGCAAGGCCGCGAACGCGATCAGCCCGGCCGAGAGCCGCGTGGCGACGAAGAAAAAATGGCGTGCGAACGCGCGCGGCTGCATGCGCGCCGACGGATGGACGAGCGCCTCGACATAGACGCGAAGCGATTTCAGGAAACCCATCGTATGCAATCGAATCGCGGCGTTGTCCGTTGGCTCGCCGCCCCCTCACCTGCGAGCCGATCGTGGCAAATGTCGCTTAAACGAAGCCTAAGTGAGCGGTGTTCTCTGCATCCGAACCGCTCCTTTGCAGCGATCCGTGACGCTCCGCGCAGGGAACCGGCGCTTATGGTGAACAATTCCTTTCCCAAACGGCCTTCGATCAGACGAATGAAGGCGCCTCCCGCCGGGAGTCCAGTGCGGCTGCGCACTTGACTGCTGAAAGAGATCGAAAACCAATCATTCAAATTTTCGGAAAATTCGCGCCGAATTCGTCGATAAGGCCGAACGCTTCTTTCAAGGGGGTGGTCTAGCCTGCACCCTGAACGCGGCAACGGATAAGCCGCGTCGGAAGGTTGAAGGCGGGCGTTATGTTCTTCCTGTTGCGGGTCGCGTTCTGGCTTTCGGTCGTCGTGATCTTTTTGCCGTCGGCACCGACGAGCAGGACGGATCCCGCCCGGCCGCAAATCGGAGCCGTGGAAGCGCTCGGCGCCGCGCAAGCAGCGGTCGAGGACGCGCGCGGATTCTGCGCTCGCCGCCCCGATGCCTGCGAGACCGGTTCGCAAGCCTTCCACGCCTTCGGCCAGAAGGCCCAGCACGGCGCCAAGATTCTCTACGAATTTCTTTCGGATCGCTTTGCGGAAGCGCCGGCAACGGCGCGCAAGGACAGGGAAGAAACCGGGTCGATCGCACGCCCCGGCCGCCACACGCTGACGGCCGAAGATGCGTTGCCCGGCTGGCGCGGCCCCGAAGCGCGCCCCGTTCCTTTGCCGCCTCGCCGCCCGTCCTAATTATTCCGATAATCCGGCGCTTCGAAGCCACTGTATCAGCGGCGGCGTCGTTCCTATATATTTTAAGAAAGAGGACTTGTTGGGCGAAGCATGACGATTGACCAGATTCTGAGCGACTTCGAAGTTCTCGACAGCTGGGATGACCGGTACCGCTATCTGATCGAGCTCGGCCGCAAACTCGCGCCGCTGCCGGACGCCGCACGAAACGAAGCGAACAAAGTGCAGGGTTGCGCCAGCCAAGTCTGGCTCGTGAGCAACGCGCATCCGGCGAAGAACGGCAGCGGACCCGTGCTCGAATTCCTCGGCGACAGCGACGCTCATATCGTGAAGGGATTGATCGCGATTCTCTTTTTTCTTTATTCCGGCCAGGCCGCAAAGAAAATTCTCGATACCGACGCGGTCGCCCTTTTCGAACGGCTGGGCTTGCGCGAGCATCTTACCCCGCAGCGATCGAACGGCTTCCGCTCGATGGTCGAACGGATCAGAACCGATGCGCGTACCGCGCTTGCGCAGACGGCTTGACCTCACGCGCCATCGATCATGGAGGTCGCGCACGCCCTTACCTCGCGCATTTGTGTAACGCGCGCATCTTGCGGCATGTCTTCTGTTTGCTTAAGTGAAACGCGGAAAAATCCAACGGAGGAAGTTGATGGCCGATACTTCCCGCCCCAAAATCGCAAGGACCGATGCCGAGTGGCGCGCCGAGCTCACGCCCGAGCAATATCACGTCACGCGCGAGCATGGCACGGAGCGCCCCTTCACGGGTCCCTATCTCAACGAAAAACGCAAGGGCATGTATGTCTGCGTGAGCTGCGGAAATCCCCTTTTCACGTCCGACACGAAATACGAGTCCGGCAGCGGCTGGCCGAGCTTTTATGCTCCGGCCTCGAAGGACGCCGTTGCCGAGCACGAGGATCGTTCGATGCTCATGCGCCGGACCGAGGTGCGGTGCTCCGCTTGCGAAGCCCATCTCGGTCACGTCTTTGATGACGGGCCGAAACCGACGGGGCTGCGCTATTGCATGAACGGATGCGCGCTGAAGCTCATGCCCAAAGAGGGAAAGGATGGCGCGTAAAGCGCGCTCCAAAAGCGCGAGCTCCAAGAAGAGCGCGACTTCCAAGGCTCCCCCGATCGCAAGGCCGCATTCCGTCGAGCGTTTCGTTCACGGCGAGCGCCTGATCGACGATTACGCATGGCTTCGCGCCGCCAATTGGCGCGACGTCATGCGCGATCCTTCCGTTCTCGACCCCGAAATTCGCGGTTATTTGGAAGCGGAAAACCGCTATTCGGAAAAATCATTCGCGAAGACGGCGAAGCTCAGAAAACAGCTCATCGCCGAAATGCGCGGCCGCATCAAGGAAGACGATTCGACCGTGCCCTCGCGCGACGGAAGCTACGCTTATTTCATGAGCTACCGCGAAGGCGGCCAACACCCTCTGATGAACCGCGTTCCTGCCGAAGGCGGCGCCGAGCAAATGCTGCTCGACGGCGACGCGCTCGCCAAGGGCAAGGCTTATTTCCATCTGGGAGGAGCCCGTCATTCGTACGACCACCGGCTCTTGGCCTGGTCGGCCGACGACGCGGGGTCGGAACTCAATCAAATTCACATTCGCGATCTCGCCTCCGGCGAGGATCTTGCGGATCTTATTCCGGATTCCACCGGCGCCGTCCTGTGGACCGCCGATAGCGGCGGATTTTTTTACGTGCGACTCGATGCGGAGCACCGGCCCTCGCGCGTCTTTCTCCATCGCATCGGAACGCCCGCCGAAGCCGACAGGTTGATTTACGAGGAGCGCGACAAGGGCTTTTTCGTCAGCATCGACCGGTTGCAAGCGGGAGTTTATGGAGCGATCAGTTGCGGCGATCATGAAACCTCGGAGACATGGCTCGTAGAGCTCGCCGATCCCGCGGCGCCGCTTCGTCTCGTCGAGTCCCGCAAAAAAGGCGTGCGCTACAGCGTCGAGCATCATCCTTCCCTGGACGGCAAGCCGGTTCTGGTCATTCAGACCAACGCCGACGAGGCCGAAGACTTCAAGATCGTCCTCGCCCCGCTCGAGGCACCCGGCCGCGAGCACTGGCGCGATTTCATCGCGCACCGGCCCGGCACGCTGTTGATCGATGTCGCCGTTTTTCAAGATTGGCTGGTTCGCCTGGAGCGAACGGAAGGCTTACCGCGGATCGTCGTCCGCCGGCTTTCGGATCACGACGAACACGGGATCGCCTTCGATGAAGAGGCATATTCGCTCGGCATCAGCTCGGGGTACGAGTTCGTAATGGATACGCTGCGTTTCAATTATTCGTCCATGACCACGCCGACCGAAGTCTGGGACTATGATATGCGGACGCGCGAGCGCCGCTTGCGCAAGCGGCAGGAGGTGCCTTCGGGCCACGACCCTTCGAACTATGTGACCCGCCGCCTGCAGGCACCGGCGCAGGACGGCGAATCGATTCCGATTTCGCTCCTCTATCACCGCGGGCTTGCGATCGACGGCAAGGCTCCTTGTCTTCTTTACGGGTATGGCGCCTACGGCATGGCGATGCCCGCCTCGTTCAGCACCAACCGCCTCTCCTTGGTGGACCGCGGATTCGTCGTTGCCATCGCGCATATCCGGGGCGGCACCGAAAAAGGCTGGCGCTGGTATCGGGAAGGCAAGCTCGCCAAGAAGCAAAATACGTTTTCGGACTTCATCGCGGCGGCGGAATATCTTATTCGCGAGCGGTTCACGTCCGCGGACCGGATCGTCGCGCAGGGAGGCTCGGCCGGCGGGCTCTTGATGGGAGCGATCGCCAATCAACGGCCGGAGCTGTTCAAGGCGATCGTCGCCGAAGTTCCTTTCGTCGATGCACTCAACACGATCCTCGACGACACGCTGCCGCTGACGCCGCCGGAATGGCCGGAGTGGGGAAACCCGATCCGGGACGTCGATGCATTTCGTTGGATTCGGGCCTATTCGCCCTATGATAATTTGCGGGCGCAGGATTATCCCGCGATGTTGGTGCTCGCCGGTCTGACCGATCCGCGCGTGACCTATTGGGAACCCGCGAAGTGGACGGCCAAGTTGCGCGCGCTGAAAACCGATCAAAATCCGCTTTTGCTCCGCACCAACATGGATGCCGGGCACGGTGGTGCTGCGGGGCGTTTCGACCGGCTCGACGAAGTCGCGCTCGTCTACGCCTTCGCGCTCGAAACGGTCGGGCTCGCTTGAAATGAACCTGCGGGACCGGCTCGACCCGCTGGCGGCGGCAACGACCGCCGTTCTATGCGCTGCATGGGGATTTCAACAGGTCACCATCAAAATCGCGAATAGCGCCATCTCGCCGGCTTTTCAAAGCGGGTTGCGCTCGCTCGGTGCGCTTCTGCTTCTGTTGCTGTGGTGCGCCGTTCGCGGCATTCCGCTGTTCGCGCGCGACGGCACGTTGATCGCGGGCTTGGTAGCCGGCGCGATGTTCGCGGCCGAATTCGCGTTGATCTATTGGAGCCTGGTTTTCACCGAAGTCGCGCGCAGCATCATCTTTCTGTATACGGCGCCGTTTTTCGTGGCGCTGGGCGCCCATTATTTCGTGCCGGGCGAGCGGCTCTGGAGCCTGCAAATCGCGGGGCTCTTGTGCGCTTTCGCCGGCGTGGTTCTTGCCCTCTCCGACGGGCTTTCGTTGCCTTCTTCGCGCGCGCTCATCGGCGACGGCATGATGCTCGCAGCCGCCGTGCTGTGGGCCACGACCACGGTCTTGATCAAGGGGAGCGCGCTTGCCCGCATCGATCCCGCCAAGACGCTCGCCTATCAGCTCGCGGTCTCGGGCGTGGCGTTGACCGCACTCGCGCCCTTGTTCGGGGAAAAAGGCATCGTCGCGCTCTCGCCTTCGGTGCTCGCCGCCATGGCCTATCAAACCGTCGCCGTCGCGTTTGCGTCCTATCTCGCCTGGTTCGCGCTGATGCGCACGTACCCGGCTTCGACGCTTTCGGCGTTCACGTTCCTCACGCCGCTTTTCGCGATGATCTTCGGCGCAACCCTGCTGCATGAACGGGTGAGCTGGGCGCTCGCGGCGGCGCTCGCTTTCGTCGCCTTCGGCATTTGGCTGGTCAATCGCCCACGCCAGCGCGGCGCTAGCTAGTTAGACTTTCCGGCAAAATCGACGTCGGCCTCGTCGCCGGTGCGGCTGACGTGATCCTGCAACTCGTCGATCGAGGCGAAGCGCACGGTGCCGATCGGAAGTTCAGCCTCGATCGAGCCGTCGGCATAGAGCGTATAGGCCATGCCGTGAATAATGCCGGAGCGTACCACGGTGGCCGACGCATCGACGCTTGCTCTCGCCCTTCCTGCATCCGGCGGCCGGTTGACATCGGGGGGCTGCGGTCTTGCGGGCGGGCGCGCGCGTTCGTTCAGGCGCGGCTCGACCGCGGGAGCGCGCGGGCGCTCGTTCGCCCTTACCTCGGCAGGCGGCCTTGTATCGGTTGCCGGAGGCCAGGAACGGCCGCGCGGACGTTCCTCGAACGCGCCATCGTCCGCTTCCTCCGCAAACGCCGGATCGTCCAGATCGTCGCGCTGCGACGCCATTGGCGGCTCGCGGCGAGGCGGGGGCGGCTCGCGCCTCGCCATCGGGCGGGCGGCCGGCGCAGAAGCGGCGGAACGAGAAGCGGCGGCGCCGGATGAAACCAGGTCGATGCGGCGTGAAAGATCCCGCAACGCGCGCAGCACAAAGCCGATTCCCACGAGCAAAAGTCCGCCGACCAGACCGATCGAGCCGCTTTGAATGAGAGAGCTGCCGAGCCCGAGCCCGAGCGCCCATGACGGCGCGCCGGCGGCGATGGCGCCGACTCCGATCAGCGCCAGAAGGATGCCCAGAATGATGATGGCTTGATACATCGAGAGTTCGTTTCCCAGCCCAAATCTACCAACGCTTTACTGCCCGACCCAAGTTTAATAACGCCTTACAAGCGTTTTTCGTTCCATTTGAGCCTAGCATAACGTCCCGCCTTCAGGGTTGTATGATCGGGCCTGCGAGCCTAGTTTTATCGATGTTTTCGCCGTTCGTAAGGCGCACCGGCTTTTAGCCTTTGACGCCCGCGGACGTTAATTTATCAAAGGAGCCGACCCATGCCTTTTTCATTGCCCGATTTGCCTTATCCGCACGACGCGCTCGCGCCTTATATGTCGCGCGAGACGCTGGAATATCACCATGACAAGCATCATCTCGCCTACGTCAATAACGGCAACAACCTTTTGAAAGGCAGCGGCCTCGAGGACAAGCCGCTCGAAGAAATCGTGAAGGCTTCCTTCGGCAAGAATGCCGGGCTCTTCAATAATGCGGGCCAGCATTACAATCACCTTCACTTCTGGAAATGGATGAAACCCAAGGGCGGCGGGAAGATTCCAGGCGAGATCGAGAAGCGGATCGTTTCCGACCTCGGCTCCGTCGACAAAATGAAGGAGGAATTCATCCAGGCCGGCGTGACCCAGTTCGGCTCCGGCTGGTGCTGGCTCGCCGTCAAAGGCGGCAAGATCACGGTGATGAAGACGGCGAACGGCGAGAGCCCGCTCGTGCACGGCGCGACCCCGATCCTCGGCTGCGATGTGTGGGAGCATTCCTATTACATCGACTATCGCAATCGCCGCCCGGATTACCTGAAGGCTTTCGTCGAAAACCTCGTGAATTGGGATTACGTCGCCGAACTGGCGGCAAAGGCTAAATAAGCGGCAATCGATCCGCGTGCCTATCGGCGCGGCAGCGCCGGTTAATCAAGTATTTCCCCGCAAAATCGAGATATTGCGGCGCAACTCCGCTGTTGCGCCGCATGGAAACCCTCTTGCGAAATACACATTGAAGCTGCGAAATCCGGCCACATATGTTGGCTAGATAAAGTGCAACGGGGTGCGGCGGAATTCATCAACCAGCAAGTCCGACCAGCACATCCATAGGACCTGTCGACTCCGTTACCTTCATGCAACGCATTATTACCCTCGCGCGTTCCCGTTTCGCGCCCAGTGATATCTTGGCGCTCGCCATTCTCGTGGCGCTTTTGATCGTCGCGTTCTTCACCTTCGACGATTACGGGCTCGGCTGGGACGATTACACGCACTCGCAATACGGCGAGATGCTGTTCTCCTACTACGCCTCGGGCTTCAAGGATCTTCGCGCCTTCTCCTTCGTCAATCTTTTCTATTACGGCGGCGGATTCGATCTGGCGGCGCACGCGCTCGGAAAAATCCTTCCCTTCGACATGTTCGACACCCGCCGGCTCCTGGGTGCGCTCATCGGCATCGCCGGTCTTGCGATCGTCTGGCGCACGGGGCGCCGCATGGGCGGCCCCATCGCCGGTGTCGCCGCGCTCGCGCTGCTCGCAACGACGCCGCTCTATTACGGGCACATGTATATCAACGCGAAGGATGCGCCCTTCGCGGTGGCGATGGTGTTCCTCTTGTACATGCTCGTCCGCGCGTTCGACGAGTATCCGCGGCCGCGGCCCTCGACCATCCTTCTGTTCGGCCTCGCGCTCGGCCTCACCATCGGCACCCGCGTAATCGGCGGCATTGCGGTCGCCTTCGCCGGAATCGGCGCCCTCTTCCTCCTCGCCGGCGAAATTCATGCGATGAATTGGCGCGAAAGTGTTGCGCGTATGGCGATCTTCGCCGGAAAACTGGCGCTCGCGCTTCCGCTCGCTTACGTCGTCATGGGCATCATCTGGCCGTGGTCGGTATTAGCGCCGCTCAATCCGATCCGTGCGATCGAATATTACTCGCACTTCTGGGAGAACCCCTGGAAGGAAATGTATGACGGCATCGCTATGCTCATTCCGAACATGCCGCGAAGCTATGTGCCGAAGCTTTGCCTGCTGAAATTCCCCGAGATCTTCCTCGGGCTTGCGATTGCCGGCGCCGCCGGCGCCGTGGTCGCCTCGGTGACCGGCGCGGTCGAGCCGAAGCGGCGCGCGTCGCTGATGCTCCTGGTCTCGGCCGCCGTGCTGCCGATCGCGCTCACCGTCATCACCAAGCCCGTGATGTACAACGGCATCCGCCATTTCGTGTTCGTGACGCCGCCCTTCGCGATCCTCGGCGGGATCGCCGCGGCCTACATCTATCGGCGGCTCGAATCCTACCGCCATCGCTTTGCGATGGCCGCCGTCGGCGCTTTCGCGCTTCTCATCGCGTGGACGACCTTGGACCTCGTCCGCATCCATCCTTATCAATACGCGCTTTTCAACCACGCGGCCGGTGGCGTACGCGGTGCGGCGCAACGCTACATGACCGATTATTGGGGCCTCGCCTTCAAAGAGACCAGCGAGGCGCTCATCGACCAGCTCGAAGAGCACAACGTCGCGCCGCCACAAGGGCGCAAATGGAAGGTCGTCGTCTGCGGGCCGGCGCACACCGCGTCGATCGAACTCGGCCCCAATTTCGAAACGACCTACACCGCCAAGGGTGCCGACTTCGCGCTCTCGCTCGGCACGTTCTACTGCGCCCAGCTCGATGCGCCGGTGCTCGCCGAATCCGAGCGCGAGGGCGTCGTATTCGCGCGCGCCTACGATCTGCGCGGAAACTCGTACGTCACCACCTACGCCTATCCGCCGCTCGGCGAAACGCCGAAGGACATTTCCAAGGCGGACCATCAGGTCAATACGTTCTGGCAGTAGACGCGGCGCTTTCGTAAATAACGACCTTTCCATCATCGTCGGACTTCTGGCCCAGCGATGACGAAAGAACGTGGGATCGATCCATGCCCGTGAAAGCCTACGTCTTCGACGCCTACGGCACCTTGTTCGACGTGCATGCCGCGATCGGCCGCCATCGCGCGGCCGTGGGGCCCGACGCCGAGCGCTTTTCCGAGCTATGGCGGGCAAAGCAGCTCGAATATTCCTGGACGCTCACCTTGATGGGCCGCTACGAAAGTTTCTGGACGCTCACCGGGCGGGCGCTCAATTTCGCCTTGGCGCGATTTCCGAAAGTCGACGGCAACCTCAGGGCTTCGCTGCTCGACGCCTATTATAAGCTCGACGCCTATCCCGACGCGCGTCCGGCGCTCGCCCGGCTGAAAGCCGAGGGTCGCGCGACGGCGATCCTGTCGAACGGCTCGACCGACATGCTGGAGGCGGCGGTCCAGAGCGCGAAATTGCACGACGTGCTCGATCATGTGCTTTCGGTCGACGCCGTGCGCACCTTCAAGCCGCCGCCCAAGGTCTACGATTTGGCGATCAACGCGCTTCGTATGAAGGCGGGCGAAATCGCCTTCGTCTCCTCGAATCGCTGGGACGTGGCGGGCGCCGCCAATGCGGGGCTGAAGCCGATCTGGGTCAATCGCGGCGGCAACCCCGACGAATATCCCGGTCTCGATCCGGTCGCGGTCATTCGGAGTCTCGCCGAAGTCGCCGGTCTTTCCCTTTAATTCCGGCCCGCGAGCGCCGCGAGAATGCGCGCCCAGCTGCGGGCGCCCTTGTGGAACGAGGCGAGGTCGTATTTCTCGTTCGGCGAGTGGATGCGGTCGTCGTCGAGGCCAAAGCCGACGAGCAACGAATCCATGCCGAGATCGCGCTTGAAGGAGCCCACGATCGGGATCGAGCCGCCCGAGCCCTTGAGCACCGGCGCGCGTTTCCACTCGGCCTCCAGCGCCTCGCGTGTCTTCGCGAGATAGGGCGAGGACAGCGGCAGTTGCAGCGCGGGGCTCGCGCCGTGCGAAAGAAATTCCGCCTTGCAATCGGCTGGCAGGCGCGCGCGCACGAAGGCGCGGAATCCTTCGCGCGTGGCCGCCGGGTCCTGCTTGCCGACGAGGCGAAAGGAAAGCTTAGCGGAGGCTCTCGCCGGGATCACCGTCTTCGATCCCGCGCCGGTATAGCCGCCGACGATGCCGTTCGCGTCGCAGGTGGGCCGCGCCCAGATTTGCTCGAGCACGCTCCTGCCCGCTTCGCCGGCGGGGGTTTTTAAGCCGAGATCGCCGAGGAAGCGTTTTTCGTCGAATTTGAGCGCGCGCCACTGCGCGCGAATTTCGGGATCGAGCTCGCCGGCGCCGTCGTAAAAACCGGGGATGGCGACCCGTCCATCATTATCGTGGATGTCTGCGAGGATGCGCGCGAGCACGCGGATCGGGTTGATCGCGGCGCCACCGAACAGCCCGGAATGCAGATCGCGGTTGGCGCCCTCGACGATCACTTCCTCGAGCACGAGGCCGCGCAGCATCGTGGTGATCGCGGGCGTGTTCGCGTCCCACATGTCGGTGTCGCAGACAAGGGCGACGTCGGCGGCAAGCTCCTGCTTGTGGGCGTCGAGAAAGGGCGGCAGCGACGGGCTGCCGGTTTCCTCCTCGCCTTCCAAGAGAATAGTAACGGGGAGCGGCAGCTTGCCTTCCGCCGCGATGAAAGCACGGCAAGCCTCGACGAAGGTCATCAGCTGGCCTTTGTCGTCGGCGACCCCGCGGGCAACGATGCGGCGGTTGCCGTCCGCGCCGACGAGACGCGGCTCGAAGGGCGGCGTCTCCCACAATTCGAGCGGATCGGGCGGCTGCACGTCGTAATGGCCGTAAAACAGCACATGCGGACCGCTGTCTTTCGGGCCGCCATGCGCGACCACCATCGGATGGCCTTTGGTCGCGCGCACTCCAGCCTCGAAGCCCAGCGCTGCAAGCTCATGCGCAAGCCAATCGGCGGCCTTGCGGCATTCGCCGCGATAGGCGGAATCGGTGGAGATGCTCGGGATGCGCAGAAACGCGAACAGGCGCTCGATGCTCTGATCGAGACCGCGATCGATCGTGGCGAGCACAGGATCGAGGGTCATGCCGCTTCTCCCCGGACCGCAAGCTAGCAAGCCGATTCGGCCGCGAGAAGAAGCGGCGCAACTCCGCGGGCGGCCGCTGTCACTTTCGGTCCCGGCGGCTTTCGGAGAAACCGGCTGCGCTTGCGGTGGCCCGCGCCGCCGCGGAAGCAAAACGCCCCGACCGCCGCGCCTTTTGCAGGATCGAGCCGATCCGCCGGTAAAGGAACCTCGGCGCCACCGGCAATCCGACGACGGCGCGATAGCCGGCTTCAGCCGCGGCCACGATCATCGCGCGCGACGTATCGGCAGAGAGCAAGACCGCCGCGGTCCCGTCCTGCCGAAAAGGGTTGCTAATGACCTTTTTCCCCTCGGCGCGAGCAAGCGCCTCGAAGCCGCGCGGATCGACGACGCAAAGATCGGCGGGCTGCTGATCCGCGATCTCGCGCGCTTCCGGGAGCGTCGCCGCCGGCAACACCTGCAGCAGGCCGAGCTCGCCGAGCGAATTGCAGATGAAAGCGCGATGGTCGCGATCCGCGGCGAGGATGACAATTCGGGCGGCCGGCAGGAATCTCATAAATGCCCTTGGTCCAGTGGACGAAAGGACTCGCTGCTGCCCGTAACACAACAAACATCCGGGCTTCGGAACGCCGGGAACGCGAAGGAGGATTAACAAATCCCGCCGAGGGCGCAACAACGATTATAGGAAAGGGCGCGCGGCGCGCGCACGATCCTCGGCCTAGCGGCGCATGCTGCCGAGAATTCCGCGCACCAGCGCCCTGCCGAGCTGGGTGCCGACCTGGCCCGCGACCGAGCGCGCCACCTGCTTCACGACCACCTCGCCGGTCGACATTCGGCGTGAGGAACCGCCGCCGAAAATGCCGCCGAGCATGCCTCCCAGTCCGCCGCCCGAATCCTTTTGCGCCGCCTCGGCGGTTTTTTGCGCGGCGCGCTTTTTCAGCATTTCATACGCGGATTCGCGGTCGATCATGGTGTCGTATTGCCGCGGACCGGGCTCGCCGAAATGGTCGCGCGGCGCTCGTCCGGCGTCACCGGGCCGATGCGCGCGGAAGGCGGCCGGATCAACGTGCGGGCCACGATCTCCGGCACGCCCTCCCCCTCCAGAAACGAGACCAGCGCCTCGCCCTTGGCGAGCTGGGTGATGACCTGCTCGGTGTTGATCTTGGGATTCCGGGCGGAAAGTCTCGGCGGCCGCTTTCACCGCCTTCTGATCGTGCGGAGTAAAGGCGCGGAGTGCGTGTTGAACGCGATTGTCGAGCTGGGCGAGCACGGTTTCCGGCACGTCGAGCGGATTTTGCGTGACGAAATAGACGCCGACGCCCTTCGAGCGGATGAGCCGCACCACCTGCTCGATCTTCTCCAACAGCGCCTTCGGCGCCTCGTCGAACAGAAGGTGGGCCTCGTCGAAGAAGAAGACGAGCTTGGGCTTGTCGGGGTCGCCGACCTCGGGCAATTGCTCGAACATCTCGGACATCAGCCACAGGAGAAACGTCGCGTAGAGTCGCGGATTCTGCATCAATTTGTCGGCGCAAGCACGTTGATATAGCCGCGGCCGTCGCGGCCGAGGCGCATGAAATCCTTGATGTCGAGCGCAGGCTCGCCGAGGAACTTGGCGGCGCCCTGATTTTCGAGCACGAGCAGCGCGCGCTGGATCGTGCCGATCGTCGCGGCCGAGACGTTGCCGTATTTGGTGGTGAGATCGGCGGCGTTGTCGGCGACGAAGGTCAGAAGCGATTGCAAATCCTTGAGGTCAAGAAGCAAGAGTCCCTGCTCGTCGGCGACGCGGAATGCGATATTGAGCACGCCTTCCTGCGTGTCGTTGAGCTGCATCATGCGCGCGAACAAGAGCGGACCCATCCGAGACGGTGGCGCGGATCGGATGGCCTTGTTCGCCGAACAGATCCCAGAAAATAACCGGAAACTGATCGGGTTGATAATCGACGCCGACGTCCTTGGCGCGCGCGAGAATGAAATCTTTCTTCTCGCCGATAGCGGCGACGCCGGAAAGGTCGCCCTTGATGTCGGCGGCGAACACCGGGACGCCCGCGCGCGAGAGACCTTCGGCGATCACTTGCAGCGTCACGGTCTTGCCGGTTCCGGTCGCGCCGGTGACGAGCCCATGACGATTGGCGAGCTTCAGCGTTAAGTATTCGGGCTTGTCGCTCTTGCCGACGAAAATCTTGCCGTCGGCGCCGACGCCTGCGGTTGCGCCTGTATTCGTGCTCGTCTTGCTTGCCTTGCTCGTTCGGCTCGCCATCGCCTGCTCCCGGTCGCGTAGTTATAGTGGTTCCTGGCGCTGCTTTCCACCAATAGGATGCCGCCTGTTGCGCCGCGGTCACTACGAAGGTCTTTCAAAAAAATCTTTTCTTTTCGCTTGAGTTCTCGAAACATGATGGCTCATAATCTTTGCCCGGCGAGGCCGCGGCCACAGGCCGAACGGTTCCCGCGTCTCAACCGGCTTGTTCGAGTACCAGCAGCGAAAGTTCAGGCGTTCGAATTCGCCGCGCCGTGCGGGGCAATTCAATCGCGCAAGGAATGCTATGTCCTATCCGATCAACGAGATCCAGGAGATCGGGCCCACGATGGCCGAGAGGTTGAGGGCGCAACGCATACGCACGACCGCGAAACTCCTGGAAAGGACAAAAAACGTCCGCGGCCGTCAGAAGCTCGCCGCGAGGATCGGCGTTCCGGAAACCACGCTGTTGAAATGGGCGAACCTTTCCGACCGCATGCGAATCAAGGGCGTGGGCGAGGACTATGCGCACCTCCTCGCCGCCGCCGGCGTCGACACGGTGAGAGAGCTCAAATACCGCAATCCAAAAAATCTGGCGGAGGCGATGGCGGCGCAGAACGCCAAACGCAAGCTCGTTCACCTGTTGCCGAGCGAAAAGGCGGTGACGAAATGGGTCGAGTACGCCAAAGGCTTGCCGCTGATGATTTCCTACTGACCGGGGCTCGCGTCTAAATCATTGCGGAAGCTATATTTTTTACTTATTCTAACGGCTTGAAGCGGCGGGCGCCCGATCATGGCGCGAGCCGCGGGCGGCGCTCCATGCTCGATCTCTCACCGACCCGGATCCTCGACGCGCGGGGCGTGGCGCTGCCGCTCGGCAAGCGCCCGTTGATCATGGGCGTGATTAACGTCACGCCGGATTCCTTTTTCGAAGAGAGCCGCCATCCGCAGGCGCCCGACGCGATCGCGACGGCTTCGCGCTTCGTCGCCGAGGGCGCCGACATTGTCGATGTCGGCGGCGAATCCACCCGCCCCGGCCATGTGCCGATCGATGCCGAGGAAGAACTCGGCCGCGCATTGCCGGTCGTGAGAGAACTTTCCCGGAGCATTTCGGTCCCCATTTCCATCGACACCTACAAGGCGAAGGTCGCCGAACAGGCGCTCGCCGCCGGCGCCAAGATCGTCAACGACGTATGGGGTCTTTCGCGCGATCCGGCGATGGCGGCGACCGTCGCCGCGCACGGTGCCGCCATCGTCATCATGCACAATCGCGAAAAAGCCGACCCCGCGCTCGACATCGTCGACGAGATCGAAGGCTTCTTCGGGAAAGCGCTCGAACGGGCGGCGGCGGCCGGCATTCGCAATGACCGCATCGTGCTCGATCCCGGCATCGGCTTCGGAAAGACGCTCGAACAGAATCTCGCGATCCTGGCCCGGCTCGAGGAAATCGTCGGATTGGGATTTCCCGTTCTGCTCGGCGTTTCCCGCAAGTCCTTCATCGGCAAGCTCGTGCCGAGCGGCCCGGGCGAGCGGCTGCCGGCGACGATCGCCGCGAATATCATCGGCGCGCTCGCGGGCGTTTCGATCATTCGCGTCCACGATGTCGCCGCGCACGTGCAGGCGCTGAAGATCGCCGAGGCGATCAGAGGCGCATCCTGATGAAAGCAATGATCGAAATCGCGGGGCTCGTGCTATTCGCGAAGCACGGCGTCGCCGACGAGGAGGCGAAGTTGGGCCAGCGCTTCTCGCTCGACCTCGAGCTCGAGATCGACGCAACGGAAGCGGTGAAAAGCGATCGCCTTGATGCGACCGTCGACTATGGCGAAGTAATCGCGGTCGCTGACGCGGCCTTTCGTTCCAAACGATTTTATCTAATCGAGGCGGCCGCCGCGCACGTCGCCAACACGCTGCTCGCGCACTTCTCGCGCGTGAAGAGCGTGCGCGTGAAGGTTAAGAAGCCTTCGGCGCCCGTCGCAGCGGCGATCGACTACGTCGCGGCAGTGGTAGAACGAAAGCGCGATGGCTGACGTTTTCATCGCGCTCGGCGGCAATGTCGGCGACCGGCGAAAGAACATGCGGGCAGCACTCGCGGCGCTCGCGAAGGGCCCGGTTCGCCTCATCGCATGCTCGCGCATTTACGAGGCGGAGTCCTGGGGGCCGGTGCCGCAGGGAAAATATTACGACTGCGTCGTGCTCGGAAAAACTTCGTTGCCGCCGCGCGCGCTTCTGCGCGAACTCAACAAGATTGAGGCGAGGCTCGGCCGCAACCGCGCGCGCGAGATCCGCTACGGCCCGCGCACGATCGACCTCGACATTCTCCTCTACGACCGGCTGCGGCTTAAGAGCGCCGACCTCGAAATTCCGCACCGGCTGATGCTAAAACGCGCCTTTGTGCTCGTGCCGCTCGCCGAGA
>JBGPVT010000006.1:0-22298 GCA_041491825.1 Xanthobacteraceae bacterium
ATTTTTCCTGGCCGACATAATGCGACCAGCCGCCGCCCGACTGCCCGACGCAACCGCACATCACCAGCATGTTGATGATGCCGCGGTAGTTCATGTCCATGTGGTACCAGTGGTTCAGACCGGCGCCGACGATCACCATCGACCGCCCGTTGGTCTTCTCCGCATTGCGCGCGAACTCGCGTGCCACCGTGATGATCTGATCGCGCGGCACGCCGCTGATCTTTTCCGCCCATGCGGGGGTGTAGGGCTCGACGTCGTCGTAGCTGTTCGCCAGGTGCTCGCCGCCAAAGCCACGGTCGACGCCGTAGTTGGCGACGAAAAGATCGAACACCGACGCGACAATCGTTTCGCCCTCGACCAGTTGCAGCTTCTTCACCGGCACGTTACGCACGAGCACGCCGGGATGATCCGTCCCGAGGAAATGGTCGTGCTCGCGATTGCCGAAATAGGGAAAGCCGACCGCGGCGACGCCGTCTTTGACGTCGGCCAACGATAGAAGCAGCTTCGTATCGCGACCGCCCGAAGCTTTCTCCTCGAGATTCCACTTGCCCTTCTCGCCCCAGCGAAACCCGATCGAGCCTTTCGGCACCACGATCGCGTTGGTCGTCTCGTCATAGGCCAGCGTCTTCCACTCGGGGTTATTGGTCTCGTCGCAAGAATTGACGACGTCCGACGCGCGCAAGAATCGCTCCGGCACGTAATGCTCGCCCTGCTTCACCAGACGCACCAGCATGGGCATGTCGGTGTATTGGCGCACGTAGTCGCGGAAATAAGTCGCCTGCCGGTCGATGTGGAACTCGCGCAGGATGACATGGCCCATGGCCATGCCGAGCGCGGCATCGGTGCCCTGTTTCGGCGACATCCACAGATCGGCGAACTTCGAGGCTTCCGAATAATCCGGCGAGATGACGACGCTCTTGGCGCCCTTGTAGCGAACCTCGGTATAGAAATGAGCGTCCGGCGTGCGCGTCTGCGGCACGTTCGAGCCCCACAAGATGAGGAAGCCAGAATTGTACCAATCGGCGCTCTCCGGCACGTCGGTCTGCTCGCCCCAGGTCTGCGGCGACGCTGGCGGCAAGTCGCAGTACCAATCATAGAACGACATGCACACGCCGCCGAGCAGCGACAAGTAACGCGAACCGGCCGCGTAGCTCACCATCGACATGGCGGGGATCGGCGAGAAGCCGAACACCCGATCCGGCCCATAGGTTTTCACCGTGTAGGCGTTGGCGGCCGCGATGATCTCGTTGACCTCGTCCCAGTCCGCGCGGACGAATCCGCCGAGACCGCGCTTCTGAACATAGGCGCTGCGCTTCGCCGGGTTTTCGACAATCGACTTCCATGCCGCGACCGGCGTCATGAGCACGCGCGCCTCGCGCCACAGTTTCAGCAGCCGCGAGCGCACCAGCGGATACTTCACGCGATTGCCGGAATAAAGATACCAGGAATAGCTCGCGCCGCGCGAGCAGCCGCGCGGTTCGTGGTTCGGCAGGTCCGGCCGCGTGCGCGGGTAGTCGGTCTGCTGCGTCTCCCAGGTGACGATGCCGCCCTTGACGTAGATTTTCCACGAGCAGGAGCCGGTGCAATTCACGCCGTGAGTCGAGCGCACGATCTTGTCGTGCTGCCAGCGCTTGCGATAGCCGTCCTCCCAGCGGCGATCCTCGCGCGTGACGATGCCGTGGCCATCGGCGAAATCGTCAACCACGCGATTGAAGAAGGTCAGGCGATCGAGGAAGTGGCTCATGGATTCCCCTGTTCGTATTTCTGTAACCGCCTAGCCGGATTGCCGAAATTCAGGTCATCGCCCTAAGGAAAACCCCGGAGGCATGGCCGCCGGGGTTCCCCACGCGATCAGCACGGCTTCTCCGCGCCCTTGCGGGCGTAGTACCACCAGTTGATCACGATGCAGACGAAGTAGAAGAACGCCGCCCAATAAAAGAACGGATTGGGCGAGCCGAACCAATAGAACGCGTAACCAATCATGATGCCGCAGGCGAACGGTCCATAGGCCGCCATCGCACCGCTCCAGCCGATGATTCCACCGGCCTGACGCGGCGGGAAGATCATCGGCATCTGCTTGAAGGTCGAGGCGTTGCCGACGCCGGAAAAGAAAAACAGCACGAGCATCGCCGTAACGAAGTACGGGAATTCGGCCATCGAGGTCGGCTGGGTGTGGAAGGTCACCCAGATGGCGCAGACGAACATGCCGATGCCCGACCAGTGCGTGACGCGCGCTCCGCCGAGACGATCAGAGACCGGACCCGCCGCAACGCGCGCCACCGACCCGACGAGAGGCCCGAGAAACGCATAGGTCAACGGATCGGGCGCGCCGGGCAACCCACCGTAGACTTGCTTGATCAAGAGCGGAAAGGTCGCCGAGAGGCCTGAGAACGTACCGAACGTCATGATGTAGAGCAGCGTCATGTAGAAGCCGTGCTTCTCCTTGAGAATATCGAGCTGCTCGCGGAAATTGGCGCGCACCGGGACGCTTTTCAGCATCAGCCAGGCGGCGATGCCGAAGACGATAATGAACGGCACATAGATCGCGGTTGAGTTCTGCAGCCAGATCGATGCCGTCGACCCGTTCGGCCGCGTAAAGATCTCCGGGTCGCCGAGCAGCGAGCCAGCGAGTGTGAACCCGATGATCCAGGGCGTCACGAACTGCACGACCGAGACGCCGAAATTGCCGATACCGGCCTGGATCGCGAGCGCGGTTCCCTGCAGCCGCTTGGGGAAGAACAGGCTCGTCGAGGGCATAAACGAGGAGAAATTCCCGCCGCCGAGACCGGCGAGAAATGCGAGCGACATCAAGACCCAATAGGGCGTCGTCGGATCCTGCACCGCATAGATCCACCCGACTGCCGGGATGAGCAACGACAGAGTCGAGAATGCGACGACGTGGCGCGTGCCATACACCGGCACCAGAAACGTATGGATAATGCGCAGGGTGCCGCCGGCGAGTCCGGGCATGGCGGCGAGCCAAAAGAGCTGAGTGGTCGAGAGCTTGAAGCCGACCGCCGGCAGCCGCACCACGAGAGCCGACACCACGAACCAGACGATGAACGCCATGATCAGGTTCGCGGTCGTGATGCCCAACGTCCACCAAGCACGGCGCTTGCCCTTGTTCTCCCAGAAATGCGCGTCCTCGGGAGTCCATTGATCGAGCCAGGTCCGGCTTGCCGCTGGGGTCCTGACAGGGTCGATATTCGTGGTGGCCATGTTCGCCTCGCTCGATGCTCGAGAAAATGCCGCGGTTTACGCCGACACCCCGAATGTTTGGGTTCGGCTGGGTCGCTTGGCCGGAATCAGATTTCCGTGCGCAGGTACCGGTGCCGGAGTCGGCAATCCGGGATGCGGCGGCAGGATGGGACCGAGGATGTCGGCCTCCGGCAGATACTGCGGCCCGGCCAGAGCGGGAATGCGCCGCTTCTCCATGTAGAGGATGGCGAAGTGCATCCACAGCAGCGATACGGCCACGACGGCGAACATGAGCATGAAGCAGCTCGTCCACACGCCGATCAGATCGTTCATGGCACCGAAGGCGATCGGCAAGACGAACCCGCCAAGCCCACCAATCAGACCGACGACACCGCCGACCGAGCCGATGCGGCCGGGGTAATAGACCGGGATGTGTTTGTAGACGGCAGCCTTGCCGAGGCTCATGAAGAAGCCGAGCACAAACGTCAGCACGGTGAAGGGGATAAATCCGAGCGCGATGGTGAACTCGATCGGCCCGCGAATACCACCCACGACATAAGTCGTCGCCGGATAGGAGAGGAAAAAAGTGCAGATCACCGAACCGATGAAGGTCCAGTACATCACCCGGCGGGCACCATACTTGTCGGAGAGTGTGCCGCCGAGGATACGGAAAAGCGAACCCGGGATTGAATAAGCGGCGCCGAGCCAGCCGGCAGTGACGATGTCGAGATTGTAGACGCCCACATAGTAGCGCGGGAGCCACAGCGCGAGCGCGACGAAGCCGCCGAATACGAAAAAGTAATAGAGCGAGAACCGCCAGACTTGCAGGTTCTTGAGCGGCTCCAGCATCGCCGAGAACGGCTCGGGCTTGAGCCCGGCCTTGCGGCGCTTCTCAAGCTCGGGATCGTCCTTGGTGCCGAACCAGAACACGATCGCCATGACGACGAGGCCGAGCGCCCAGAGCTGCGCGACCGCTTGCCAGCCGAACGCGACCATCACGAGTGGCGCCAGGAACTTCGTCACGGCAGCGCCGACATTGCCCGCGCCGAAGATTCCGAGCGCCGTGCCCTGCTTTTCGGGCGGATACCAACGGGACACATAGGCGATGCCGACGGCGAACGAGCCGCCGGCAACTCCCACGCCGAGCGCCGCGATGAGGAACGTCGTGTAGTCGTAGGCGTAGATCAGGAGCCAAGTGGCGACCGCGGCCGACAGCATCACCAGCGTGTAAACGATGCGACCGCCATATTGGTCGGTCCAGATGCCCAGCATCAATCGAATGAGGCTGCCCGTGAGGATCGGCGTGCCGACGAGTAGGCCGAATTGCGTATCGTTGAGGTTGAGATCCTTCTTGATCTGAATTCCGATGATCGAGAAGATGGTCCAGGCGGCGAAGCACACCGTGAAGGCAATCGTAGAAAGCCAAAGTGCTCTATTCTGATCCCTTGTCAGATCGCGTTCCATGCGACCGGCCTCCGTTCGACCACCCCGAAGAATTGTCGAGCGACAGGTGCCAGATCGACCGAACTTTCGGCTTGATCCAAGTCAAAGCTAAGTAACTATCCTTAGATGCACTAGATGTGGCTGTGGGCGAGATTAGAAACGCGAAACGATGAGTCTCCGTCCGAAAGTCGATGAACTGGGAATATTTCCATGCGCCCGTCACTCGTCGCTTTGGTCGCCCTATTAGCGTTCATGGATCCCGCTTCAACATTTGCCGCGGACGCGGTTCGGGGCGAACAACTCGCGCGCCGCTGGTGCGCCGCTTGCCACGTCGTGGCTGCCGATCAGCGCCAAGCCAACGCCGACGCGCCTTCGTTCGCTGCGATCGCCCGAAGGCGCGAGTTTGATGCGCGCAGGCTCGCCTTTCTCTTGCTCTCGCCGCATCCCGCGATGCCGGAGCTCGCGCTCCGACGCAGCGAGGCTGAAGACATCGTCGCCTATATCGGCAAATTGCGCTCGATACGAAGCGAGCCGCGGACGGCGCCCAGGTAGGTTTTCGGAAATGCCCTTCCACGCACTTCTAGTCGCGCTCGTGCTGGCTTCGATGGCAACCGCCGCCCATGGGCAGAGCGCACCGCGTGGGCTTGCCTTTGCGCGCGCCAACTGCGCGACGTGCCACGCCATCGACCGATCGAGTGAGAGTCCATTGAAAGCCGCGCCACCGTTCCGGTCGCTGCATAAACGGTATCCGGTCGAGGCCCTAGCGGAGGCGTTGGCGGAGGGAATTTCCACCGGCCACCCGGCGATGCCGGAGTTCAGCCTGGCGCCCGCGCAAATCGGGAACCTGATCGCGTTCCTCAAGACCTTGGAATAATGATGGTTTTTTGAACGCTGTACGCCGAGAGCGCAGGGCTTTTTTATGCTGCTCTCGTCAGGGCTCATGCGAACGTCGGCGACGTTCCCTTGGCGGCACGGTGATCACGGCAACCGGAGAATCGATGCACGCGAGGTGATCGCGCACGCCCTTTACGCCGGCCACGTTCTCGGCCGCGACGATCAACGCCTTGCGTTGGCGCTCGTCGGTCACCGCACCCCAGAGCTCGACGATGCCGTCGCGCACGATGAAGTTCAGAAGCGGGAGCGGAACCCAGGATTGCTTTTCCAACTCGTCCAATAGGCGTTCCCGTATGTTCTCGTCGCCGACCGCACCCGGCTTCAACTCGCCGGCGACGCTCGCGAGAGCCTGGAGCAGGTTGGCGCGGCTCACGATGCCGACCACTTTCCCGCCGCTTACGACCGGCACGCGCTTGATACGTTGCCGTTCGATCAGTTCGACGACTTCCTTGAGCGGCGCATCCTCGGCGATCGTTCGCACTTCCCGCGTCATGACGTCGCCGACTTTTCGCCCCGCGGCACGGACATAGTCGGCGGCAAGTCGCCCCGGACCAACCAAATATTCCAGCCACCGCGGCCGGGCGCGCTCTGTTCCGGTCTCCTTGCGCCGGAGAAAATCTCCTTCGGTGACGATGCCGACCAGCTCGCCCTTCGCGTCGATCACCGGCAGCCCGCTGATTGCGTTCTTCAGCATGAGCTGCGCGGCATCCGTGACCGACGCTTGAGGATCGATCGACACGACCGGCCTCGTCATTACGTCCTTCGCCTTCATTCGTGTCTCTCCATTTCGACCCGGACCGGCGTCGAGCACTCGGTGCACTGGAGCGGCGCATCCGGCCGGCTGTCAATATGCTCCGCTATCAAGCGGCTGCCGGACCAGATGATCGTTGACGGCGCGGACCGCCGGCATGGTCTCGGCGGCCACTCGGATCGCGTTCCGCTCGGCATCCGAACTGACCATGCCCCAGATATCCACAACGCCGTCCTGCACGATCACGTTCAAGAGCCAGGTGCGGGCCCAAGGCTCGCTGCGCAGGCGGTCCATCAATTTTTCGCGGATCATCGTGTCGCTTTGCGTGATCTTGACCGCCCCTTTCTTGTGGGCGACGGCATAGGCTTGCACGAGATTGGCCCGGGTCACGATCCCGACCAGCCGGCCGTTCTCCACAATCGGGACGCGCTTGATCGAGTTTCGTTCGAGGAGCGTCGCGATCTCGCTGAGCGGCGTCATCGGCTCCGCGGTAATGACCCGCTTCGTCATCACGTCGGCGACCTTGCTGGCATGCGTCTTCACATATTCCGCCGCGAGCGTTTCCTGGCCGATGAGCAAGCGGAGCCACCACGAGCGGCGCCGATCAGTACCGACTTCCGAGCGCCGCAGAAGATCGCCTTCGCTGACGATACCGACTAACGCGCCATCTTGGTTGAGGACCGGCAGCGCACTGATGCGATGCTGAAGCAGGAGCTCGGCTACATCTTGGATGGTCGCATTCGGCAAAATCGTAATCACATGAGTGGTCATCACATCACGCGCTTTCATGACTCACCTCCTATTGATTTATTTTCACCAAACCTTCCGCACCTTGCCTTGATCAGGATCAAAGGCTCTTGTCCCGGCTAACTGCGCGATACGGCAAACGTGTTACGTCTGCTTGCGCGCGTCAATGCGACATTAGCACCGGCACGGTCATCGATCCAAGGATGCCCCGCGTCACGCCGCCGAGGACGAACTCGCGCAAACGGGAATGGCCGTAACCGCCCATGACAATCAAATCGGCTCCTGCATCCGCCACGTAGGACAGGATCGCGCTGGTGGTATCGATGTTGGCCACGACGAGGCGCTGAACTTCGACATTGCGGCCGTGACGCGCAAGATGCTGCGCAATATCGGCGCCAGGGACCTCCTCGCTTTTCGCCGGCGCCGCACCGACCGTCACAACATCGACCTTCTTCGCACGCGTCAGGAACGGCATCGCGTCGCCCGTCGCCCGCGCCGCCGCCCTGCTTCCGTCCCAGCAGACCACCACGCGATCGAGCTTGATACCCTTGCGTTGGATATAGGGCACGACGATTACCGGCCGGCCGGAGCCGAAGAGAGCTCCCTCGACGATCATTCCGCCTTCCGGGTCGGAAGGTTTCGCCTGACCGACCACCGACAAGTCGGAGCGGCGCGCAAATTCGCCGAACTCCTTAGCCGCTTCCGCGATGCCCGCATCGAACAGGCGCGCTTCGCCGCGCAATCCGCCGACGCGCATCGAACGATCAAAGCGGGCGACCGCCGCCGCGGCCGCCTTTGTATTCTTCGCGTGTTCCGCCACGATGAGGTCGGCGCCCAAAGCTTCCATTGGCGTCGTGACCGGGATCACGGGAATGTAAGCCAAGGCGATGCCGGAAAGGTGTGCCCCGAATAATTCGGCCACCGACATCGCATAGTCGCCGGACGCATCGTGGGATGCATCGAGCGAGAGGCTGACGAGGATATCCTTGATCATGACAATGCCTTTCGAAGCGGAAATCCGAAAGTTGTCTTCTTTTCAGGCATTCAACCGAACGAGAGCCGCGCGATCCCGCAGGACGATGCGGCGCGAGCTCGGAAGTGCGATGGTCGCCGCCCCCTCAAGCTGCGTGAGCGTGCGTGAAACCGTCTCGATCGTGAGGCCCAGATAATCGGCGATATCCTGGCGGGACATGGGCAGCTCGATCGCATTTTGTTGGTGTCCGCGGCCATCCATTTCCAGGAGAAAGGCCGCTACCCGTTCCTGCGCGTTCTTCCGGCCGAGCATGAGCATCAAGTCCTGTACATGCTCGAGCTCGCGCGCGGTCACGGCCCAGAGCTCGCGGGCGATATCGATATTCTGCGCGAGGCGCGACGCGAGTGCGCTGCGCTTGATCACGAGGACCGTGGCGTCGCTGATGGCCTCGGCGGTAAGACGATGATTGTCGCCGGCCTCCAGGCCGAAGATGTTACCCGGCAGATAGAAAGCGCCGATCTGCCGCCTTCCATCGTTCAGGAGTTTGTAGGTCCGGACTGCGCCGCGCGTAACCCGATAGATAAACTCCGCCTGCTCGTCCTCGCCGTAGATTTCCTCGTTGCGCGTGTAGGAGATGGACGCCCCCATCAATTCCAGGACGTCGCCGAGGGTATCCCCCTTGCCAACAACCTTGGCGCGGACGCTCCAGCCTGCGGTGGGGTTCAAGGCTCTGATCTTGCGACTATCGGCGTGGGTAAGGGACTGTGTCAGCATGGCCAAGTCCTCCGAACAGCGATGAACTCATGGATATCGGTCGCCGCGCGGGCTCGAAATTCAGATCATGTCCCTAAGGGAAATCACGTAGCAGAAAGTGTAGGATTTCCCGGATTTGCGCGGTCGCGGAGCCGGGTTGTCCGAGGGAGTCCGCAACGAGAAGCCTGATGGTCCAATCCTTCGCCCATTCAACCGAGCCGATCTCACGAACGGAACCGCCGCCCAAGTCTCCGGCATGGACCCGCGTGCGCGACTATGGCATCGCCTTGGCTCTGACCGCGCTCGCTCTCGGCGCAAACTGGGCAATCGCGTCGACGGTGCAACCCGGCGTGACGTATCTTTTCTTCGCCACTGCCATCTTGCTCGCGGGCATCACAGGCGGCTTCGGTCCCGGCATCCTCGCGACGATGTTGATTCTGGCTTACACGTTGCCCGTTGGAAATCTCGACGGCCTGAGCCGGTCGGAGCTCGTAACGGCATTGGCCTTCGGCACTATCGGCGTTGGCATGTCCATCGCCGGTGAAGCACTGCACCGCAGCCGCATTCGCGCATCGGCGGCGGCTACGGACCTGCGGGCGCGCGAGGCGCATCTCCAATCGATCCTCGATACGGTACCCGACGCGATGATCGTCATCGACGAGCGTGGCGCCATTCAATCCTTTAGCACTGCTGCCGCGCGCTTGTTTGGCTACGCTGCCGGCGAGGTGATCGGAAAGAACGTCAATCTCCTGATGCCCACCCCCTATCGCGAGAACCATGACGGCTATCTCGCGCGATATCTACGCACCGGCGAGCGGCGGATCATCGGCATCGGCCGCATTGTAGTCGGCGAACACAAGGATGGTTCGACTTTTCCGATCGAACTTGCGGTCGGCGAGATGAAATCGGGCGATCGTCGTTTCTTCACCGGATTCATTCGAGATCTTTCCGAGCGCCAACAGTCGGAGGCTAGGCTTCAAGAGCTTCAATCGGAGCTGGTTCACATTTCTCGTCTAACCGCGATGGGCGAAATGGCAACCGCGCTCGCGCATGAGCTCAACCAGCCGCTCTCTGCGATCGCCAATTATCTGAAAGGCTCGCGGCGCCTGCTTGAAGCAAGCACCGATGAGCAGTCGTCAATGGTACGCGATGCCATGGACAAAGCTGGGGACCAGGCACTGCGCGCCGGGGACATCATCCGGCGGCTGCGCGAATTCGTTGCCCGAGGCGAAAGCGAGCGCCGCGCGGAAAGTGTCTCGAAGCTCACCGAGGAAGCCAGCGCGTTGGCGCTGGTGGGCGCCAAGGAACTCGGCGTGCGGGTAACGTTTCGGCTTGATCCGGGCGCCGACCTCGTACTCGCGGACCGGGTTCAGGTCCAGCAAGTCTTGCTCAATCTGATCCGGAACGCCATCGAGGCGATGGAAGGCTCGGAACTGAGGGAGCTTTTCGTTCAATCAGCACCGTTTGCGAACGGCATGGTAGTCATCGATGTCGCTGACACCGGGCCGGGTGTCTCCGAGGAAATTGCCTCGCAGCTATTTCAGCCGTTCATCACGACGAAACAACATGGTATGGGCGTTGGCCTTTCGATCTCGCGCACCATCGTCGAGGCGCACGGGGGCCAGATATGGGTCGAGCCGAATCCCGGCGGCGGCACGATCTTTCGGCTTACACTTCCTGCGGTGGCCAAAGAGGATCTTGTCGATGGCGAATGAAGGCATTGTGCACGTCATCGATGACGACGCAGCGGTCCGCGATTCGCTCAAGTTCCTGCTTGAGGCCGCGCAGCTTCCTGTCCGCACCTATGAATCCGCTGCTGATTTCCTCAAAGCGCTGCCCGGAGTGAAGACAGGCTGCGTGATCACCGACGTGCGCATGCCCGATATGAACGGTATTGAACTTCTGCGCAGCGTTCGGAGCGCAGTGCGCAGCTTACCGGTAATCGTCATCACCGGCCACGGCGATATCCCGCTCGCTGTCGAGGCGATGAAGATCGGTGCGATCGATTTCTTCGAGAAGCCTTTCGACGACGACGCTTTTCTTGCCGCGGTCCGGCTCGCCCTCAAACAGAAGGAAAGGGAAGTGAAACGGGAATCCGATCGGGCGGGGCTCCATGGCCGGATTGCCGCTCTATCCGCTCGCGAGCGCCAGGTGCTCGAGGGTCTGGTGGCCGGGCAGGCCAACAAGATCATCGCTTTCAATCTCGAGATCAGCCCCCGCACTGTCGAGATCTACCGCGCCAACGTAATGACCAAGATGCAGGCCAAGAGCCTCTCCGAGCTCGTCCGCATGGCCCTGATCGCGGGTGTTCTCGAAGGTGCCCCGAACGAGGGGAAAAGCTAGGCGCTTGCCGGAAAATTGAGCCAGATCAAAGCGGAAGCGGCAAATTCGATGCCCTCTATTAGCGTACCATACGTGTGTGTCTCATTGCACCGGACATCGCCGATGCCCGCCCAATCTTCGTCCAAGCTGCAAGTCATCGTGGTCGACGATGACCCGGCGGTACTCAATTCGCTGAAGTTCTCTCTGGAAATCGAGGGGCTCTCGGTCAGTTGCTATCATAGCGGCACGGAGTTGTTGAATGCGGTCGGTTCGCTCAAGTCCGGCTGCTTGGTCATCGATTATCACTTGTTCGATATGAACGGTCTCGAGCTGCTGCGAAAATTGCGGGACCGAAGCATTTCCATTCCAGTTCTTCTCATCACCAGCTACCCGAGCGCGGCGTTGCGCAAGCAAGCCGCAGAAGCGGGCGTACAGATCGTCGAAAAGCCCTTGTTCGGCAATCTCTTGCTCGATGCGATCCGTGGCGCTCTGGCCCGCCAGGCGACGGTGCGGAGTTGAAGCGCCGACCAGACGCACTTGAGCAGGATCAATTCCAGCAGCTCCCTTTCATGCGATCGAAGACCGCAAGATCGAATTGATCGCTGACTGGGAGAGAGCCCATGAGCGCCGTCGGATTGGAAAGTATCGATCACACCGTTCAGCTGACCCATGCATGGATCAACGATCTCGACGCCCTGCTGCGGTGGAACAATAAGCACAAGAGCTACCGCGTGCTGGTCGTAGTGCTACATGCGTTGCGCGACTGGCTCCCGATCAACGAGGCCGCTGATCTTGCAGCGCAGCTGCCGACCCACTTGCGCGGCGTCTATTATGAGCAATGGAGGCCCGCGATGGCGCCCATGAAGAAGCGCTCGAAGGCCGATTTTCTCGGCCGGCTGAATGCTGCTTTCGACAACGACCCGCTGCCCGAACCGGAGTTCACCGTTACAGCCGTGTTCCTGCTGTTGTCGGACAAGATCACTGCTGGTGAAATCTCCGACGTGCGCGAGGCCTTGCCGGCCGATCTGCGGGCGCTATGGCCTACGGGCACCAAGCATCGCCGAAAGGCCGTCGCGTTTTGAGATTTCGAGAGGAAGCTTGCGGCGGATTCACGCGAACAGCCGCCGTTCGATCTCGTCCACCGGAAGCTTGACGTAGTCGTGCTCGATTTCGCCTAGCAGCTTGTGCCGCACGGCTGGTGAATATGCTTGGCGGAGAACGCCGAGAGCACGGGGTGGGGCAACAATATATAGCGCGTTGGTTTTTCCTGACGTCATAGCCGCATCGAGGTGTTTCGCCAGGTCCTTCAGGAAGGCGCGTTCGGACGCGTCGTGCCAATCCGTTTGCTCGACGGCGCTGCGGGCGGCCCGCCCCGTTGCCGCGGCGCTATGAACTCGGCCCGGCCTATCGGTGCCGATCAAATGTGTCGGCGGATCGTCATGCTCACGCACCTCGAGGGTTTTCAGATTCGGATATAGCTCGTCGCCGGCGTTCGTCAGGATAAGCGCCTTTCGCCCGTCGCAAACGACGACCCAATCGCTGTGCTTGATTTTAAGTGTTTTCATCGATCTCCTCACTACGACGATGGCTTCAGCCCATTATAATGGCTTATTTATCGCTTCAGCCGACCCCAAAGGTCATTGATCCAACTCAAAGATTCGCCTCGGCATTGCGAATATTCTTTTCGCTCAAATTCGAGAATCGAGAAGGAGAATCGTCATGGTTTCCATTCGACAACGCAAGGCCGCGCGAAAGAACATCCGGAAAGCACAAGCGCGTTGGCGCGCGATGACAAAGCGTCAACACAGTCTGGCGCAGCCGGAAGGACGTGCCCGCCGCAGGCCTGGAACCAGTGGCAAGGGCCGGTACTACCGTATCGAAGTGCGGCCCAATGCCCGGTTCGTCTCTTACCGGCTGCACGATGTCGGACGTGGCGGCCATACGCAACGGTTGGCCGGAAAACGGGCAAGCGGAAGCTGGGATACGAAGTCCTGGCTAATTCTGAAAAGCGACGCGCACATAAAGAAGCGGAAGCTGGTGATCGATCGCCCCTTGGCGAAGATGGCCCTGAAGGGAATTCGCGGCCCGATCCGGCACTTCAAGGGCGACATTTTCCGGGCAAAGCCGAGGCGCAATATTCCCGAGGCCAGCAAGCCGACCGCCGCCCAGCGGCGCGCTAGAGCAAAGAACATTAAGAAGGCGCAACGTGCCCGCTGGCGTGGCCGGTGAAAGCGGCCGGGCAACCAGCCGTAATGGTTAGCCGGATAGAGCGTCCTTGACGAAGCGGATCACGATCATCGATGGCCACCCGGACCCGGACGGTGCGCGATTCTGTCATGCGCTGGCCAACGCCTATGCCGAAGGCGCCGGGCTGGCTGGTCATTCGGTCCGGCGACTGAGCTTGGCGCAGATCGAGATCCAGCTCCTGCGAACCAAGCACGAATGGGAAACCGGAGTGCCATCGCCTTCGATTCGAGAATGTCAGGAGGCCATCGGTTGGGCCGAGCATCTTGTGATCATTTACCCACTCTGGCTTGGGTCCATGCCGGCGCTTCTAAAGACCTTCTTCGAGCAAGCTTTTCGCCCCGGATTCGCTATCGAAGCGGAGCACGGAAAAATGTGGCCCGGACTGCTGACGCGGAAATCTGCCCGGATTGTCATTACGATGGGCATGCCGGCGCTGGCTTATCGCTGGTTTTTTCTCGCCCACAGCCTGAAGAGCCTCGAGCGCAATATTCTCCGCTTTTCGGGCATCGGCCCGATCCGCGAAACGCTTATCGGAGGAGTCGAGGGACTGAGTGCAGCCGGCCGCGATAAGTGGCTGGCGAAAGCGCGCGCATTAGGTCGAGACGGGTAATAGCGAACCGTTATTTTCACCGAGCACGCTTGAAATACTGGATTGCGCGCTCGTGCTCTTCGGCTTCCTTTCGAGTGCGGAAAGTGCCGAGATTGCGGTGCTGGCCGGTTTTCGGATTTTTCTTGCGCGAATAAAGGCGATATTTGCTGGAGCTCAATCGGCGGATCATCGCGATCCCCGAGTGCGCAGCAACTGGATTCGGTTCGTCGGCATGGTTTCGTGGGTCCGGCGCAGGGCCTACAATTTATGGAGTACGGTTTCAACGGCCAATTCAACGCGCATCGAAATGCAGCATCTGCTGCGTTGGCGCGTATGGTATTATAAAGACGTTGTAGGTCAGGAGATGCTGCATGAACGTTCTCGCTGTCATCTCGCCTGGGCTAAAGGTTCTCTTCGATCGCGTCGGCAAGCCGGAGGTCATCAATCGGCCCGACTTTCTTCGGTTCGGCGGGACCGGGGCGGTCATCGCCTGCAATCACGTTGGTTGGGCGGACAGCCTATGGATGGCCTATGCCGTGTACCCAAGACAGCTGCGCTATATGTCAAAGCAGGAACTTTTCGGTCCGATGCTATCACGATGGGTCTTGGAGCACGGCGGTTCCGTTCCGATTGACCGCGCGCACCCGTCGCCGGGCTCGATCAAGACTGCAGTCGACATTCTGCAGCACGGTGGACTTATCCTGATCTTCCCGAGCGGCACGCGAAGCGACGAAAATATTGCCTTCAAGCGTGGCGCCGCGACACTCGCGCTTCACGCTCGGGTTCCACTTGTGCCCGCCTTCTTTCAAGGCCCGAAGCAGATGCAAGTCGCGCATCTTCTACACCGACCTATCATCCGGGTGACATTCGGGTCACCGATCCCAACAGCGGAGTTGCCAATTGGGAAGCAGACGACAATTGACCTCACGCGGCAGCTCCAAGCAGCAATCGGCGAATTACGATCGATCACGGAATCTAAGCTGTCCGCCGCCTAGACCTTCGGCACATTTATGGACCGAGGTCCGCTTCCGGCACGAAGCAGAACAAATATTCGAGAAGCGCGAAGACCGCTTCTGAGCCGGAGCGGACGGTCGCGCGCTCGAGTTCAATTCAATCCTCTTTGACCAAATCGACGCGGAGCGGCCCTGCAGGCTAGTCGGGGTAATACCCCGACTACGAAATCTCCTTGCGCACGATCGCGGCACCGTCGGCAAGCGCCTTCAGCTTTCCGAAAGCGACGTCACGCGGGAGATACTTCATCCCGCAATCGGGCGCCGGGATAAGCTTATCGGGCGCCACATATTTGAGGCCCTGGCGGATGCGCTCGGCCACCTGCGCGGCCGTTTCGACGGCGAGTTCCCTGAGGTCGAGAACGCCGAGCATGATCTTCTTGCCCTTGAGCTCCTTCAGCACGCCGAGGTCGAGCTTGGGCTGCGCGGATTCGATCGAGATCTGCTCCGCGGTCGTATCCACCAACTCCGCCAGGAAGGCATAGTCGTGCGGCTTGGTCTCGCCCGGAACGACCATGCCGTAGCCGAAGCAGACATGCACCACGGTCGGGACCTTGAGCCCCTGGAGCGCCCGATTGATCGCTTTGACGGCGTAGCGCCTTGCCGCTTCGGGATTGTTGCGCACCCACGGCTCGTCGAGCTGGATGACATCGGCGCCCGCCTTCTCCAGATCGCGCGCCTCTTCGTTCACCGCGGCGGCGAAGTCCATCACCATCTCTTCTTCGTCGCGATAGAACTCGTTCTTGGCCTGCTGCCCCATCGTGAACGGGCCCGGGAGCGTGATCTTGGCCGGAAGTTCGGTATTCTTGCGCAGGAACTCCATGTCGCGCAGCTCCACTGGACGCGTACGGCGTAACTTGGCGACAACGCGGGGCACCGGAGTCATCGCGCCCGAGCGCGTCTTGACCTGCCCGGGGTTATCGAGGTCGAGACCCTCGAGCGCCGTGGCAAACCGGTTGGAATAGCTCTCGCGGCGAATTTCCCCGTCGGTGATGATGTCGATGCCGGCGCGCTCCATGTCGCGGATGGCGACGATTGTCGCGTCGTCCTGCGCCTGTTCGAGAAACGGCTCGGAGATGCGCCAAATCTCCTTCATGCGCGTGCGCGGCACGGTCTTCGCCAGCAACTCGCGATTCACGAGCCAGTCCGGCTGCGGGTAACTGCCGACGACGGTGGTCGGCAAGATTTTTGGCGGCATTGACATCGAGGCTCCTTGTCGTGTTCAGGCCGCCGCCGGCACGGGAATATCCGCAGTGCTGTCGCGCGTGGAGGCCTTCTGCTGCCGGCCTGCCGACTGCCAGACCACCATGCGACGCTCGATTGCACGCGCCAGCATATAGTAGGCGACCGCAAGCACGAGGATCATGAGGATCGCGGCGAAAACGCGCGCGCTTTCGAGGATGGTTCGGTTGAGGGTCACTAGATAGCCGATGCCCGCCGCGGAGATCAGCATTTCCGAGACGACCACGCCGATAATGGTCAGCGCGCCGCCCAGTCTGAGGCCCGTGAACACGGTCGGAACCGATGCCGGAATGATGACGTGAGTGATCTGCTGCGGCAGCGTCGCGCCCATGCTGCGCGCGGCGAGGATGAATTGCGGATCGATGGTGCGGATTCCCGCCGCAGTCGAGAGCATGACCGGAAAGAAGGCGTAGATCCCGGCGAAGGCGATCTTCGATTCGGAACCGACGCCGAACCAGGCGGTCATGATCGGATAAAGGATCACGATCGGCACCGCATAGAGGCTTGAGAACACGGGCAGCAGGAGATTGCGCAGGAGTGCGAGGCCGCCAACCAGGGCGCCCGCGAGAATCCCGCCGCCACAGGCGATCAGCATCGCGAAGAACACCTCATACAGGGTAACAAGAAGAGCCGCGAAGTAGATCTGCCGCTCCTGGTAGAGCACCGTCAACGTTTTCGACAGTGAGGGCAGGAACAGTTCGGGGATGACTCCAGTGGCCGGCACGAACTCCCAGAGTGCGAGTACGGTGATCAGCATGATCCAGCGGACGGTGGAGGGCGCAGGGCGTCGCATGAGTTGCCTCACGATGTCGTCCGGATCTGCTGCCAGATGCGATCGCGCAGCTTTCCGAATACGTCCGTCGCCATCATTTCATAGTCGCGCGGCCGCGGCAGGGGGATCGGAATGCGGTCGATGATTCTTCCGGGCCGCGCCGACATCACCAGCACTTCGTCGGCGAGATAGACCGCCTCGGTCAAGCTGTGGGTGACGAACACGACGGTCTTCCGGGTGGTGTTCCAGATGCGCAGGAGCTCGTGGCCCATGGTCATGCGCGTCTGCTCATCGAGGGCGGCGAATGGCTCGTCCATCAAGAGTACCGGCGGATCCTGCACCAGGCCGCGGGCGATGGAGACGCGCTGCTTCATGCCGCCCGAAAGCTCGTGCGGATAGCGCGCGCCGAAGCCGTCGAGCCCTACTAGCGTGAGCATGGCTTCGGCACGGCGGCGACGCTCCTCGCGCGGGGCGCCGCGCAGGCTGAGCGGGAATTCGATATTGTCGAGCGCCGAGAGCCACGGAAACAGGCTCGCTTCCTGAAAAATGACCCCGACGCGCTGCGGATCGGGATCGGGGATCGGGCGCCCGTAGCACAAGACCTTGCCTTCGCTCTGGGCCCGCAATCCAGCCAGCATCATCAACAGTGAAGTCTTGCCGCAGCCGCTCGGGCCGACGATCACGACGAAGCGGCCGACGCCAACACTCATGGAAATGTCTTCGAGCGCCGGCACGCCGCCCTCCTGGCCCGCATAGACGTGGCTGAGATTCGCGACCTCGATCGCGATCTCGTCGGGCCGTTCGTGCAGGTGAGTTAGGTTCGCCACGTGCTGCATCGGGCTTCCAGGGAGCGGACCGTCTCATTGAACAGGATGGCCACAATGGCCAGCATGATGACCCCGGCGAATAGCTGCGGCATCTGAAAATTCTCGCCCCAACCGGCGATCAGGTGGCCGATCCCGGTCCGCGAGGCGTACATCTCGGCGATCATGACACCGGTGAAGTTGAAGATCATCGAGATGCGCAGTGTCTCCAGCAGGATCGGCATCATGCTGGGCACATAGATGCGCAGTAGAATTTGCGGCCGGGTGGCGCCGTAGGAGCGCGCGACCAGGACGTGTTCCGCCTTCACCGACTCCACCGCCGCCATCGCGCTCATGAGCACGACGAACGTCGTAGTGAAGGCGGCGTAGGCGACCTTCTGCTGAAAGCCGATGCCGAACACCAGGATGAACATCGGAAGGAAAATCGACTTCGGAACGCTGAATACATAAAAAATGACCGGCTTAAAGATATCACCGAGATACTCGTTCTCCGCGATGATAACGCCGAGCGCGGCGCCGAGCGGAACCGCGATCACAAAGGCGACCAGGACCTCGGCCGCGGTCACGCCGATTGCCTCATGCACCTGCGGCCGACGCAAGAGTTCGCCCAGCATCGCCAGCACATCGCTAAGGGGCGGCAACAGCAGCGGATTGACGATCTGGTTGCGCGGCAGAAACTCCCACGCGCCGAGCACCAGCGCGAGCAGCGCGATTCGCGTGAGGATGATTTGTGGGCGGCTCATGGCGATCTCAAATCATTTCGTCCCACGCTGATCGGGGAGAGGGGAAGGAGGCGGGCGTAAGGGAACTGCGGGTTCCGTCCCCGCCCGCCGACGTGGAGTAATCCGGCCGCGCGCGGGGACGCCGATCGCTCAACCTCACGAGGTCGGCACAGGCCTGAACTTCGTCGTGTATATTTCGTCGACCGGCGCCAGGGTGGTCATCCCGATGAGCTTGGCCATTTCCAGCGACCGCTCCAGCCATTCCTTCTTGAACTCGCCATTGGCGGACAGCTTCATGATGTTGCCGTCGAGCTCGGCTGCCGCGATCGGCTCCGGAATCTCGTCGATCTCCGCGATTAATTTGATTGCCGCTGCCCGATTCTTCGGCGATTGCAGGAAAGCGACACCGCCAAAGATCCCGTTGAGTGCCTTCTGCATCGCCTGTGGACGCTCGCTGATGATCTTGTCGGTGGCGATCCAGCTCCCGGTTGAGTGCGGGGGAACTTCCGCACCGAAATCGAGGATGGATCGGGCCTGCTTCGCCTGCATGACCTGGTAGGTGAGCGGCGAATAAAGCACGGTAGCGTCGATGTTGCCGGTTATGAGGTTCGGCACTAATCCGCCGCCGCCGACCGGTACGCGGGTAAAATTGAGCTTGTAGGCCTGCAGGGTCCAGAGCGCCAGAATGTCAGAACCCGACCCAGCCGAGGTGATGCCCACCTTTTTGCCCTCGAGCTGGGAGACTTGAGTGATCGGCGAATCCGGCTTTACCACCAGATACCACCCATAATAACCGAGCCCGCCGTTGGCGACGCATCTGACCTTCACGCCTTTGAGCAATCCCGCCGCGACGCTCGAAGAAGAATTGAAGACGATGTCGGCGGCCCCGGCCGCGAGCGCCTCGAAACCCTCCGCGCCGCTGCGATAGATCGTGAGCTCGGCCTTGATCCCTTCCTTGTCGAATAGCTTCTGGCGAATCGCGGTCTCGACGATGATGGTCGGGAAATACGTCTTGGTTGGCACGCCGATGCGCACCGTTTGCTGCCCCTGGCCGAGGGCGATACGCGGCATGCACAAAGTCGCGGCGCCTCCGACCAGCAAGGAGCGGCGCAGCAGATTCGGATTTCCCTCTCGCATTGTTTTGAGCATGGCTCGTTCCTCCCATTGCGCGCAGCCTACGTTTCGCCTTTCGCAGTGACAATGGGGCCCGATTTTCGAACTCCGGCCGCCGCCGCGGCGTGGGCTATTTCAAAGTGGTGGGCGCTGCCCACTATGCTCCGCGCGGGCTGAAATCGTCGGAGGAAGACCAAATGGTATGGTCTTTCTCGCGTGCGCCAACGACGGCGTCGCCGCCAAGCGAACGCTGGCGTTTTGCACTCCCGCGGAATCTTGAAGCCCTGGCGGTCCTGGACGCCCGCTCCTGGCACTAAGCGGACACGCGCTTGCCCGGTGCCCAGATCCGCTAAGCGTCCCGCAGAATAAATCACGCTCAACATTAACTGGAATCGACGCCGCGGAATGCGAAAAGAGCTCGCGGCTCTTTCCGAGACGAAGTACATCGCAACAAAGAACCGCAGCACGAAACCGGCCACCTGAGAAAATCGCCCCAATTGGCGCGCTGAGAGCCGCGCGTATGCTCTCTCGTTTCGGTTCTTGCGTTCAGTACCGAGCTAACCTCCGCAAATGTCGCACTATTTCACCTGACTCCTCGCAGCGGAAAATTTCTCCGCTAAATCAGAGACTAGTTGGCGGAGAAAGCGGTCTGCTGCGAACCGGTCTCACTGGTCGAATTCCCTGATAGGGCCGAAATACAGTGAATTATCGCTCGTATATCCCCGTTTTGCGACTATACTTTGAGGATTGAGATGCTCGAGCAAGGCCTTGTAGCAAGAGCTCAATTACTTATTCAGCGAATTGCCGCGGTCACGGACCGAAGGGTATGAAAAGAGGGATACGACGAATTTCAGCATTCATCGCATTCTCGTTCACGACGATCATCACAAACATCGTATAGCGGCCCGGCGATAGCCTCGCTTCAAGATTCACATCAAAGGCCGCATCGTCACCGGGGCGCACGATGCCGGCCGTCACGACGCGTCCCTGCTCGTCCAACACCGTGTAGCGGCATTCCGGCGCGGCTCGCACCCGCTCGACGGGCGGAATCGTCGGCAGCGGCTGCCGGTCGATCGCGTAGCTCCGTTGAAATTTCCGGACGACCTCGATGTCGGCAGAGATTCTGAAGCGACCATTCTTTTCCACGACTTCGGTAATGAAAGCGCGGCGCGGGATCGCATAGGCATCGTAGGAGCCGACGCCGAGGGGGTAGCTCAGGTCGCGGAATGCTTCGAGCGTCACGCGGTCGCTGCTCCATTGCTTCAGCCGGTACGGGCCGTTGGTGACCAGGAAGTGGCCCTGAGCCCTATAGAACGCAGCGAGCGCGGCCCAGCGCCGACGCGCCTCTTCGGCGCTCACCAGCGACTGCAGCGGCTCGGGGCGATAGCCGGTTCGTTCGAACTCCGCGACCAGCGATGCAAGCTTCTGTTTCAGCTCGTCGGACCGGACGAGATCGAGCCATGGGACGCCGCGGCGAGCGGCCTCGGCCTGGGAGAAAGCAGCCCAGCCGCGGGTTACTGCCTCCTCCATCAACACGATGGCGTGCCAGGGAAGCGTGCTCCAGGGCGGCGTAATGGTCGCGTCGCGATCCGGGTCGCCGAGCGCAACGGTGGCATAAACTTCGATGCTCAAAACATCCCGTACGAAATTGACATCGCCGACGCGGAACGAGCGCGACACGGTGTCGACGCCGATGGTGCGCAGGCCGGCGATATACCGGCGCATCGGTGCGGTGGCCGCGTCGACGGCCGGATCATAGTGGGTGCCAGCCTCAGTACGCACGCCCCAGCGGAAGGCGAACATGTACGAGTAGAGGAGATCGACGCCGGTCGTGCGTGTTCCGTCATGGAACGCGGAGCCGAGCACGCGATAGGTGAGCTTCTGCCGGGCCTGCTTGCCCGCTCCGACCGGCTCGAGGCGGCCGCTGCCCAGTGCTGGCAATACCGCGTCCGCGGGAACGACGATTTCGACCGTCGGCATCGCCGACGGCAGCGCCGCTTCGCGTTGCTGCACGATCGGCTCGGCCAGGATCGAGAGACTCACGAAGGTATAGATCACCATGAGGGCGGTGAGCGGCACTTGCGAGCGCAACACTGCAGCGCGCTCACTGAAGACCTGCATCGCGCGAACATGCGCCAGATAGACCGCCACGATATGGCCGAGCAGCACCGCGCCGACGGCCAAATACCAGGCGAAACGCGCGCCGACGATCGCGATATCCGGCCGGTAGCCTTCGGTGCCGAACAAGTTCCAGCCATAGCCGAACGGATCGGAGATCAGCGGCACGATGTACTGACCTTGCACCAGCAGGAACAGGACGTAATGAGCGATGTGATAGCCGATCGCGATCGGGATCAGCGTAAAGGCGAAGCTCCACGCGATCTGCTGCGGCGAGCGGATGCCGCCCGTGGCCCGGCTCATGAGTGCGCTCACTGCGCGATATGTGCCGAGGAACAGCAGCCAGAAGGCGACGAGACAGAAGCTGCGGACCGCGATGGCCGCAGGCTCGCCGAAGCCGACAAACGGCGCGATCAGCACGCTCTCGAACCCGCCCCATTCGGGCGTAGCGAGAAGCCCGTCATAGAGGACGGTCGAGAGCAATAGCAACACGAACGCTGTCATCGACGGCGAGGCCGTCTCACCCACGAGCCCGGCGGCAAAGGAGCGGAGCGTCCACGTCGCGTCCCGGCCGGACACC